>JBHLQS010000314.1:0-2500 GCA_048883405.1 Candidatus Thorarchaeota archaeon | reverse complement strand
GGCATAACAGGTTCACAGGGCACCTTCCACTCTGAGGCTATGCTTGATTATGGCACGAAGATAGTCGCAGGAGTCACACCAGGCAAAAGAGGAGAGGAAGTCCATGGAATCCCAGTCTATGACAGTGTCAGAACCGCCAAAGAGGCCCAAGATGCTACTGCGTCCGTAATCTTTGTTCCAGCACCTTTCGCAGGAGACGCAGCTCTAGAGGCAATTGCAGCAGATCTGAATCCAGTCGTGGTGATCACAGAACACGTTCCTGTGCTTGACGAGATGAGAGTGATACATGCTGCAAAACGGAAGGGGATAACAGTGATTGGTCCAAACACACCAGGCATCATAACGCCTAGCGCTAAACAGAAACTCGGGATAATGCCTGGGCATGTCTTCTCGGGGGGCAGAGTAGGCCTTATGTCTCGTAGTGGCACACTGACGTACGAGATAGCTGCTGGAATGACAAACGCAGGTATCGGAATCTCGACGGCAATCGGGTTGGGAGGAGACCCCTGCGTGGGTCTGACGACGATAGAGGCTGTCGAGATGTTCAACAAGGATCCAGGAACTGACGCCATGGTGTTGGTCGGAGAGATTGGTGGCGATGCAGAGGAGCGTGCAGCGGCCTATATCAAAAAGCATGTGAAGAAGCCCGCAGTTGGGTTCATAGCAGGGAGAACAGCACCACCAGGAAAGAGAATGGGACATGCAGGTGCCATCATCAGCGGGAGTTCTGGTACGGCTGCAGCCAAGGTCGAGGCGTTCTCCAACGCTGGGGTCCCTGTTGCTGAGAAGCCTAGTGATATCGCAAAGCTTCTGAAAGATGTTCTCTAGTATCAGCTGGAGCACAAGCTTTTAAAACCCAACTCAGCAGGAAAGCGGGAGCCGGCTCACGGGACTTGTTGTGTGCCGCAATGAATTGAGGTCTCAGAAATGCCAGTCGCTGACATCGAGAAACGCAGGCTTGCACAGCACTACTTGCTCTACAAGTCAGTATGCCGATATTGTGGAGCCACCAATCCGTATAAGGCGAAGAAGTGCAGGAAGTGCAAGACAAAAGACCTCAGACCCAAACGACGTGCACGTAAGTAGATCCTCTTGACAATGATCACCAATTCTCAGTTCAGCAGGGGCTTTTTGCTTCTGAGAGCGTTTTCATATCACTCTAGTGACCCTACGGACTGAGTCCGCTCGCCACCGTAATACTTATTTATGTAATATGTAATACTATTACATGAGGATTTCGAAATGTGTGTTGGAAAAGCGTTGGAAGTTGCTCGATTCGAATGTCGGAGTTCCAACACTATCTTTAATGAAGAGGAGGTGGTATTTTGAAAAGACACGAGATACAGCTTAAGAATGCCACCCTTAGAATACAGAACGTAGAAAGCCGTGACGGCACAGTCATCTGCGGAGAAACAGTGACCGCTCACATACTAAGAAACAATGGTGGCAAAAGATTCAGCGTATATGTTTATGATAAGAGATCTGCACCCTAGAAGGGCAGGAGCCTTTTTCTTAGCCGGCTATCCATTATTCTTATATCCAAAATAATATCCAGACAGCGCGTGTCTGGGCCGGTGATCTAGTCGGCTATGATGCCGCCTTCACACGGCGGAAATCCTGTTGAAACAATGTATTCAGTAGGACCGCAGATCGGGCGTTCGAGTCGCCCCCGGCCCACCATGTTCTCTGATGTCAATCCGTCACTCTTATAACGAGTTGGCCTTCGGAGTGGTTATTGCGGAGGCTCAAGAATGCCAAAACAGATCTATGATGTAGAGAGATTCCTCGAGATGACCGAAGATGCCCAAGAGTGCAGAGTCAAGAGAGGACCAGGTGAGGTCAAGCTGAAACTCCGAACCACCAAATATCTCTACACGATCATTCTAGAGCCTCAGCAGGCCGAGGAAGTCTTGACTCGTGTGAAGTGTCAGATAGTTGAGGCTCGCCCCGAATCTGAAGAGGCTTAGATCTCAACCGTTTCGTTTACTTCTGGCACATGCGCTTTTCGTCCCTTCTTTTCCAGAAGAGATTGAAGCTTGTCACAAGATTCAGACTCTCCATGAACTATGAAGAACTCTGGGTCACCAGGAATCCTCGTTAGGAGGTCCAAGAGCCCTTTTGAGTCGGAGTGCGACGAGAGATGATGCATTCTGACGTCGGCCGAAACCTCGAACTCGCGACTGCCAACAGTGACTTTTCCTGATTCTACCAGTTCTGCACCTGGAGTGCCTGGTATCTGGAAGCTGACCAATACAATCGAGTTCTTTGGATCATCATGAAGCATCTTGAAGTACAGATGTGATGCGCCGCCCTTCAGCATTCCAGCTGGGGAAATGATTATGCCGCCACTTCTTGCAGCCCGTGTACGATCCTTATTATCATGAATTATACGAGTTCTTCCCAAGGCCCGACTGAATGATTGAGGACTCTGAAGATACTCAGGATGTCTTGTCAGAATCTCATTGACCTTGCGAGCCATTCCGTCTATGTATATTGGATA
>JBHLQS010000313.1:0-2550 GCA_048883405.1 Candidatus Thorarchaeota archaeon | reverse complement strand
ATAGGTAGACTGCATGTTTCAAGTGCGATGACTGACACCGTAATTACCGTTTCACCCGACGATGATGTCACAGAAGTCGCCCAACTCATGATGGATAGAGGAATGAGCGGATGCCCTGTTGTTGATGCTGATGACGAACTTGTTGGTGTTATTTCAAAGACGGAACTCTGTTCTCTTGTAACTAAGTTTGATGACATCAAGGCGGAAGACCTGATGACAACAAAAGACATTCTGGTTGTAAATCCAGTGGAGCGTCTTGTGAAGGCAAGGAGTGAAATGCTCGATAAGGGATACTCAGGACTTCCAGTCACAGATGGTCTAAGAGTGCTAGGATTGCTTACTGAAAGAGCCGTCGCTGAGGCGATGGCGAGATTCAGTGTTGAGGTTCCTGACAAGCACCGCAGAAATCAGGTCAGACAAATACGAGTTGTAGATGCCATGATCAGGGAACCACCACTAGTATCTCCAGAGGAATCACTTGCCTCCGTCGTTGAGATGATGAGGAAGTCGAATCTGAACACACTTCCCGTGGTGGGTGATGGTCACAAACTCATTGGTATCATCAGTGCAACCGATCTGACTCGTTTCGTGGCAAACAAATTCAAGGTCCCAGGACCTGAAGAATAGCCCTTGGCGACAAAATCATATCGTGCCGTGACACAGAGAGTAGGTATGCCTGTAGAACGCATCCTAGAAAGCGGGATTGTGGTACTGGACGGGATGGAAGTTGTCCGTTCGGTTGCAATAGACGCAGGCATTATTGAAGGCATATACGAACCTGGTGCTGAGCCCCCTGCATCAGAAAGAATCAATTGCGAAGGGCTATACATTCTTCCTGGAGTAATCGACATTCACGTTCATATGAGAGATTTAGAGCAAGAGGACAAGGAAGAGTACTCCACAGGGACTATGGCTGCTGCAGCAGGTGGTGTGACCACTGTAGTCGATATGCCAAACTCTGTCCCGCCGACTATGACCCTCGAAAATCTTGAGGAGAAGGTGGCCATAGCCACAGAGAAACGATATGTCAATGTAGGTTTTTACGCTGGAATCCCACACAAAGTCGGTGATGTGGAGAAGGCTTTGATTCCCCAGATTCTCGGATTCAAGATTTACCCACATGCTCCTTTGACAGAAGGCACACGCTACACCAAAGAACGTCTAGGGAAATGTATGGAACTATCAGCCAAGTATGGCATTCCCCTGCTGTTTCACCCAGCATCAGCAGAGATGAGAGAGAAGCCAAAGACACATGATGAATTCTTTCAGCTTCACAGCTGTGAAAACGAAGTTGAGTCCCTGAAGCAATTTCTGGACATAAAGGCAGAATTCTATGACTGTAGATTGCATGTCTGCCATGTGAGTTGCGGTACAACTGCAAGGATACTGTTGGAGCATCGTGCCGAAGATACATTGACTGCGGAGGTCACTCCGCATCATCTCTTCCTGACTGGAGGAGAGTTCTCTCACGACGATGGCAGAGCTAAGATGCTTCCGCCTTTACGGTCGCCCTATGACAATGAGGCGCTTCAAAAGGGACTTAGTGCTGCTGGTGGGATCGATTGCGTTGTATCAGACCATGCACCTCATGAAACCTTTGAGAAGAAACTTCCATTCAGAGATGCAGAATCAGGTATACCTGGACTTGAAACATTGGTGCCTCTAATGCTCACGGCTGTCTTTGAGGACAAGGTGTCTTGGTTGGATTATCTCCGAGTCTGTAGTTCAGGACCCGCGCGAATACTGGGTATTGCAGGCAAGGGGGTCATTGCCAAGGGCTACGACGCAGACATAACTGTAGTCTCAAAGGAGAACTGGGAGATTCGTGGCAGAGATTTTCATTCCAAAGCAAAAATCACTCCATTCGAGGGGAGAACCGTCCGAGCGCGTCCTGTCATAACTATCGTCGGAGGCGAGGTAGTTTACAGCTATGGTGGATTCTTCACAGACCAGGGAATAGTAGGTCGAGTGCCTTTGCGGCGCCTACGATAGCTGCGAAAAACATAACCGGTAACATGTGCTGAGAAATGTTGGTGTACACGGATTGAACCATGCATATTCTGACAAAGAAGGATTACTTCTTGTGAAGCTTGCTAGACTGACTGTTGATAGTTATGTATTAGAAAAGACTAAGCCAAGTCCTCCAAATGATGCCCCTCCCAAGCTGTGGGAGAAGTCGGGTGTGTTTGTGACACTCAACCTTCTAGAGAAGGGGCATGCTAGACTTAGAGGATGTATTGGTCGTCCGTATCCAACACAACCATTAATCGAAGCTACAATCGATTCCTCTGTGGATTCTGCAGTGCATGACCCCCGGTTCAGACCTGTGGTTTCAGATGAACTTGATCGGATCATAGTCGACCTAAGCGTCCTCACTCCTCCACAAAAGCTGGAATATAACAATCCTGACGATCTTCTCGATCTTGTACAAGTTGGACGAGACGGACTCATAGTCAGTAGAGGTATGATGCGCGGGCTTTTGCTCCCGCAAGTCCCTGTGCAGTATGGATGGGACACGAAGACATTTCTGGAACACACCTGCCAGAAAGC
>JBHLQS010000312.1:0-2636 GCA_048883405.1 Candidatus Thorarchaeota archaeon | reverse complement strand
ATTGCATTACAGCTAGCGCCAGTCAGCTCAATACTTCCTCTGACGCTTGTCTTCGCAGTAGGTGTTGGAGGCAATGTGTTCACTCCTCTTGGTTCACCATCTAATATGGTGGCAATTGGATTCTCAGAGAGAGAACACGATCCAATTTCATACAAGGATTTTGCAATTGCTGGAACAATTGCAGGTATGGCTCATTTGATTATTGGCACCATTTACCTTCTGCTGGTCGAATTCATTGAACTGGCGATCATAACAATTGGAGGAATAGCCCTGTCAATCATTGGATTCGTATTCATTCTCCTTCCTTATATTCGGGTCAACCAATACATGCAGGATGGAAGTAGGGGAAACTAAATAGTGTATCAGCGCCCCAAATTTACTCGGTGACATGCCGAAAGTGTCGTCAAAGCTACCTCTACAATAGATAGTGTTATTTGGCAGCTGCGATGGCGACTGTGCTAAAGACGAGAGGCGAGATTGTTTGGCTGCAGAGATTATTGTCATAGTGTTTGTAATCACATACATCGCCATATCGTCTGAGAAGGTGAACAGGACTGCCACTGCACTGCTAGGAATGGGCGTCGTAGGAATCGTCCTCTGGGCAACTGGCACAGCAGATTTCCACGAAGTTGCAGTTCGTATCGAATGGTCGACCATCCTCTTTGTAACTTCTATGTTCATCATAGTCACAATAGCAGCATCCTCAGGCATGTTTCAATACCTAGCGCTAGAACTCACGAGACGTACGGAAGGTTTAACAAAACGGCTTTTCGTATCGCTGCTTGCCTTTGTGTTTGTCATTTCTCTATTCTTTGACACCACATCCACGATGCTCATAATGGGCCCTCTTACAATAGAGATATGCAAGGCGCTTGAGATTGATTTCAGACCATTTTTAATATCAGAAGCCGTCACCTGTAATTTCGCATCAATCCCTTCAATTGTAGGAGCAGTTCCAAATCTACTCGTGGCTGAAAAAGCGCATGTTGACCCAGGTCTTCTGTTTGAGTTATTAATGCCCCTCTCGGTGATTCTATTCGTATTTTCTGTACCATTGCTCCTACGATTTTTCGAGGACCAACTCAAGCCCTCTGAAGAGTATCTCGTATCCCAAATGATGCTCATCAATCCCCAGTACATGATACGTTCAAAATCGGATTTCTACCTCTCGATAATTGCCATGTTCATCCTTGTAATCGGGTTCACTATTGGCCCTGCCACAGGACTACAGCCTGCAGTAGTTGCGATAACAGTGGCTGCTGCGCTTCTTATACTCGCACGTGAATGGGTCGATGAGATTTTGAAACGTGTCAACTGGGGTACTATTTTCTTCTTAATAGGACTGTTCGGGCTTATTGCTGCACTGCAGTTGGTTGGCATAATAGTAGCCATAGGAGAAGCCATTGAAGGTCTAATTCATGGAAATGTTCTGCTTGGAATAGTCTTCATGGTTTGGGTACCAGCACTTCTATCCGCAGTTATTGACAACATTCCAGTTTCAGCCGTTCTAGCACCTATTGCCGCACAATTTACAGTAATCAGTCCTCTTCTCGCAATCGCGCTCATATTTGCAGTTAATGTCGGAGGGTTTCTTCTTCCAATCGGCGCCCCGGCCAATATCTTGGCATTGGCATTCTCTGAGAAAGAACACAAACCAATCAAGATGATTGAGTTCGCCAAGATTGCCACTCCTCTCGGATTTCTGATGCTGGCGATTGGAACAGGATGGTTATTGCTGCTAGGGCTGGCAGTCTAAGAAGAAGGCGGCGCCCCGCCCCCGTCGTGTGCCGCCGGGAGGACAGAACTCAACGGAGACTGGACACCGGGTTGTTAGTATGTGCAAAGGCTATTAGCAATATGGGTTGTGACATGCGTAGCGGAGAAAGAGAAGTCAATGCCGAAGCGAGCTCGATGCCCCCATTGTGACCGACTGTTCAATCGGGATGTGCTTGACTCTCACATCCAAAAATGTAGAACTCGAAACAAGAAGAGCATCGAAGAAGCAAGAACGAGAAAGAAGAATCTGGTGCTTGACGGGAATAACATCGCATATCATCTTGCACCTACTGGCAGGCCCAGGGTCGCTAATCTAGCCTTAGCAAGACAGAGTCTGGTCACCTCTGGCTACAGACCAGTCATTATCGTGTCAGCGGCACTAATCCACAAGATCGACAAGCCAGACAGACTCCGCGAGATGATTGACTTTGGATATATTGTTGAGGCTCCAAGAGGGAAGAATGACGACCTCATCATCATTCAGACTGCAAAGCGATCAAATGCAGATATTGTGAGTAACGACAGATTCCTTGACTGGCAGGAGAGGTTTCCTTGGATCTCCGATCGTCTGAGAAGATATCGGATGACTCCTTCAGGCCTGATTCTGGTTTGATAGGAGGACCTCCAGCAAAACCGTTAAAATCATTCAGAGAATGCCACACTGAAACACACCTGCGGACTGGTGAACATATTATGCTTGCCCATGAATTGAGAGCGCTGTACCTGAAGTTTTTCAAAGGGAAGAAACATGCAATAATAGGCTCTGCGTCCCTGATGCCGGAGAATGATCCAACTGCGCTCTATGTCATGGCAGGCATGCATCCACTCATGCCATTCCTGCTAGGCCAGCCTCATCCTGA
>JBHLQS010000311.1:0-2641 GCA_048883405.1 Candidatus Thorarchaeota archaeon | reverse complement strand
AAGGTAGAAACCAGCAAACTCGATTCCATAGCATCCTACTTGCTGAGGAATTCACTCTTTGGCCAGGATGTTGATGAAGATGCGATTACGATTGCCGAGGCTCAGCTTTGGCTAGCTCAATATGCTCTCAAAGGCACTATTCCTTCATTGGCTCCCAGACTGAACCTCAGAGTTACAGACACTCTTGTTTCGAATGTGCTCGAACAGAAATACAACATCGTTATAGGAAATCCACCGTATATGAAACTTGCATCTGGAGAGACCGAGTTCAAGCAGGCCGTCAAGGCGCGTTACGATACCGCAAGAGAGTACAACACACATGCTCTCTTTGTCCAAGCATCTTTGTCACAACTAGAGCAAAATGGAATCCTTGGCTATTTGATTCATAAGAATCTTCTAACCCTCGACACATTCAAAAGACTCAGAAAGGCAATTGCTGAATCTCATAGCATCATTCATCTTTCAGATTGTGGTCCAGGCGTTTTTCGTGGGGTGACAGCTGAAACTGCATTCATTGTCCTAAAAAAGGGATTTAGAGATGTTCTCCCCACAGTTGCTCTTTCACGATATAATCCCGATTCCGACGGGTGCTGTAATATATCCACTATTGACCGAGTGGAGTTTTGCAGTCTAATCTCAAATTGGAATCATCGATATATGCTGGGTATCAAGTCGGAAGACATACCCTATTTGCAGTATATGGCGACCTTGCCACAGCTAGGCAGAATGGTGACCATAAATCGTGGGATTGAAACAGGATGCAATCGGAAGTTCATATCTGAGGCAACTAAGCTGGGAGGCAACTGGAAACCTCTGCTTCGAGGAAGGGATGTTGCGAAATATGCTATCAAGGGTAGCGTGTGTTTGAATCATGACTTCACCAGATTAGCGAAACCCGGTCGAAGCGACTTGCAGCACATCCCCAAGGTTGTGGTACAACAAAACTCAGAGCATCCCATTGCGTTCTATGATTCTGGTAGATATCTAGTCCTTAACTCAACAACATACTTGACTGATGCCAGCGAAGATCTGCTGAAGGCAATCTGTGTGCTGTTAAACTCAAACCTGATATCATGGTTCTTCAAGACTGTATTGACGAATAATGCAGGTTTAACTGTCAACCTCCTACCTAACAATTTAGGCATGATTCCAATTCCGAGAAAATTGGATTTGACATTGTTTTCTACTCTCTGTGATGTTCTAACCCGCTTAAGAGCATCCTCTGATTTAGCTAGATTCCAGCTTTGGCATGAAACTCTTGTTGAGGCTCTAGTCGTCGCTGCCTACTTCCCATACATTGTAAAAGACAGTAATGCCAGCAACCGATTCCAAGAAATTGTAGATGCAATTGCATCAGAACCAATTGAAGACTTCCAATATGACGAGGCTGTCAATTCTGCAAAGAATGCATTGGAGGAATTTGCATTCCTCCAATAATGACTCAATGTGTTGATTGCGTCAGGCAAACAGAGATAAGTCGTATCTTTTGCATTGGCATTGAGGAAATTCTGTGACCGCGGAACAAGACGCGCCAGTCCGGCCTGATGAATTGGATTTTGATCCAGCTTCATTTGATGGTGGAGGAATACTTGATACCCTAAGTATGCTTCTCTCTCATCATCCTCCATCCCAGTATGGGCATTGTCTTAGAGTTTCCTACAGAGGTCGTTCAGTATACTTCTGTGGCAGATGTTCGGGGATTTATGGCGGGCTAGGATTAGGGCTAATCCTGTTGTTCTTTTATAGATCCGTTCTGGAGCCCGATTGGTTCTGGTTCATGATATCAATGGCAGTGGGATTTGCTACGGTTGTAGATTGGGTGAGTCAAAGACTGACTCCGCGAAAGACAACGAATTTCTTTAGAGCTATTACAGGATTTTCTAGTGGCTTCTGTCTTGCAATTATCTTCTACTTGGGGAATCTCTGGTTTATGCTAGTTGCCCTCGCCATAATGGGTGTCACAGTAGGTGGCGTGGGATTTGTGGAGAACCGAAGGATAAGTCATGAGAGGGCTATCCTAGAAGCCGAAGAATCCGGGTTATGAGACAATCATTTTAACGATGGCATAATTTCTTCCTGTTGTGGCTTTGATGATTCCTACAGCAAAACCGATAATCGATGAAGAAGAGATTGAGGCAGTGAAGGATGTCCTCGAATCCGGTATGCTGGCAGAGGGCAAGGTGTCCCGGGAGTTTGAAAAAGAGTTTGCAGACTATGTTGGGACAAAGTATGCTACTGTGACTACTAATGGAACAACAGCTCTCTCCACCGCACTTGAAGCTTTGGGCCTTCAACCAGGGGATGAGGTCATCACTACTCCATTCACCTTTATTGCATCAGCCAATTCTATTCTCATGATCGGTGCAGTTCCTGTCTTTGTTGATGTGAAATTTGACACCTACAATATCAATCCAGACCTCATTGAGGAAGCAATTACAAAGAGGACTCGAGCAATTATGCCAGTTCACATTTTTGGAATGCCATGCGAGATGGATCAAATCATGGAGATTGCTGAGGATCATGATCTCCTTGTTATCGAGGATGCTTGTCAGGCACATGGAGCTACTGTGAATGGCAAAATGGTGGGATCAATTGGACACATTGGTACATACTCCTTCTATGCCACAAAGAATTTGATGAC
>JBHLQS010000310.1:0-2661 GCA_048883405.1 Candidatus Thorarchaeota archaeon | reverse complement strand
TTTCCTGAGATATTCAGAACGCTAGCATGGATGGGTGCTGATGTCATTCTCCAGCCGTCTGCGACCTATACGCCTGATCGACAAGCAGAGTTGATTCTAGTACCTGCTCAAGCGATCATGCACCAGTGTTATGTCCTCAACTCCAACGTTGTTAGTTCCAAAGGCGGAGGACTCTCCATATTCGCAGACCCAGAGGGCAGGATATTGCAGCAGGTTGGCACGCATGAGGAGATTATGACAGAGGTCATCGACCTCGATAAAGTCGCTTGGATTCGTCAGAATGGGTCATTTGGTATAACGCCGCTTTGGAAAAGTCTCAGGGACTCTCCTCTCAACATGAAGTTCCCAGTCTATGAGAGGTTCGAGGAAGGAGAGATTTTCAAGATGTTAGGTGAATTGAAGGTGCAGAAGAGCATCCGTGAGTGGAAAGTCTAGGACAACTCAATCATGCGATATGCTTTTCGCTGACCAATGTGATTGAAGAACTTGAATGGAGGAAGAATCAACTTTGGAGTGGAAGAATGGAGCAAAATGCGCAGTTTGCTTAACTTTTGACCTTGATGCAGATATTTCTTGGCGCAATATCTTGAGACGCAACAAGATTGAACGTGATAATCCGGTAGTTCTGTCACTTGGGCAATACGGTCCAAGAGCGGCGCTGCCACGCATACTGAGGCTTTTGGACAAACATAATGTGAAAGCATGTTTCTATATTCCTGGGGAAGTGGCTGAACGTTATCCTGATAGTGTGAAGGATATTGCCAGTCAAGGTCATGAGATTGGACATCATGGATACTCTCATCGGAATCCAGCCAGCCTTGGCATTAAAGAGGAACGTGAGGAGCTTGAGCAGGGCTTTGCAGCTTTGGACTCACTGATTCCAGAGAAACCCCAAGGCTATCGTGCACCAGCCACAGACATGAGCGAAAACACGTACTCGCTCCTAGCTGAACATGATTTAATGTATGATAGCACAATGATGGGGGATGACCTTCCCTATGTCGTAGAGGTGAGCGGAAAGAAGATGATTGAGCTTCCCTTCAAGTGGATTCTGGACGACTGGGCGTTCTTTGGGTTCAATTACTTTCCGCCACTTGAATATCAGAGTGGCATCGCCAGCCATAGGAAAGTGTACGAGATCTGGTATGATGAGTTTGAGGCTGTCTACGAGGAGGGGCTCTACATGATGCTCGTGATGCATCCTCAAATCATGGGTGTCCCTTCAAGAGCCAAAATGCTTGAGAATCTGATTATCAAGATGAAGACTGATGGAGATGTTTGGATTGCAACTCCCCAAGAGGTTGCCAAGTTCTGGCTCCAGCAGGAGGACTGAGAGCAGTGAAGCGACTTGAGAATAAGATAGCAGTCATAACTGGAGTAAGTGCAGGAATTGGTCGAGCGTCTGCCCTATTGTTTGCAGAGGAAGGAGCTACCGTTGTTGGTGCAGACATTGATGAAATTCAGGGCAGTGAAGTCGAAGCTGCAATTCGAGAGGCTGGAGGTGTGGCCCATTTCGTAAAAGCTGATGTGTCCAAACAAGAGGATGTCGTGAGAGTTTTTGCGAAAACAAACGAACTTGGTGGAGCTGATATCCTCTTCAACAATGCAGGCGTGGAAGTAGTGAAGAGCTTGCAAGACACATCAGAGGAGGAGTGGGATAGGTCAGTTAGTGTCAATCTGAAGTCAGTCTATTTATGTATCAAGCATGCTCTTCGGCAAATGGAAAAGAAGGGAAAGGGCGTAATAATCAACAATTCATCAGCTGCTGGACTAGTTGGCTCATTCTCTCCAATCTACTCAGCAGCGAAAGGTGGAATTATCTCCCTTACAAAGGCACTCGCTGTTGACCTGGGTTCTAGCAATGTCAGGGTCAACTGCATTTGTCCAGGAGCAATTGAAACACCGATGTTGGAAAGAGTGATCAAAATGCAGGGGGATCCGAAAGAGGTCCGACCGCGACGATTGAAGAACTACCCTGTTGGCCGCTTTGGTACTCCGAAAGAAGTGGCCTATACCGCGCTTTTCTTGGCTTCAAATGAGTCGTCTTTCATCACTGGAGCGGTTCTCCCCGTAGATGGTGGTTTCACATCTCGCTAATCCTAATTTGATACCGGTAATTGTCAATGCCTAATTGGAGTTGTCCAAGCTATTCTTTTGATATCCATACCAAGGTCCTTAAGACTCAGGTTTCTTCGGTGTCGGCTATTAGGAGTTGAGTAAGGTGCTCATAGGCTCGAGAGTTCAGCTAGTGCCAATTGAAGAACGCCATCTTGACTATATGATGGAGCATGTTAACAATATAGAGATGCGAACTCTGCTAGGTAGCTTCCAACCCACAACTCGGAATATGCAAAAAGAATGGATTCAATCTGTTGAGGAGTTGATGAGAAAGAAACAGGAATTCCATTTAGCTATTGAAACAGTACCAGAGGAAAACATGATTGGTTCTTTAGTTGTTTATCAGATCGACTGGCGTTCGAGATCGGGAGAGCTTGCAATCGCAATCTATGAGGAAGAGAATTGGAATAAGGGGTACGGAAGTGAGTCTATGAGATTGCTAATTGACTTTGCCTGGGCTCATCTGAATTTAAGACGTCTCGAATTGGGTGTCCATTCCCATAATCCTCGAGCAAAGCATGTCTACGAAAAGCTTGGATTCAA
>JBHLQS010000309.1:0-2717 GCA_048883405.1 Candidatus Thorarchaeota archaeon | reverse complement strand
CGTCTAGTAGGCATATCTAGCTCGTTGATAACGAGAGAACGTGATATAGTTTCGGTGTCCTCTCCAAGAGGTCTAAATGTGTTCAATCCTATAACGGATGAGAGAAAGTCCTTACTCTTCTTGAGTCTAGTAGAAGGTGAAGATGCTGGCGCAGACGCGTCTCGAAAAGGCTCCTAGTAGAGCCAAGCAGATGTCATATGATGAGCGAGTCTGCTCCAGGTGTATGGGTCACAGGCATCTTTGTGGTATCAATCCTTGTCCCCTTCTCATGCGAGCCAAGGCGCTGAGTAGAATTGAGAGTGCAGTTATTGGATTAGATCTAGCCGGGTCATCACCTCCATCCATCTTTGTAGGAGAGCAGGGCTACCCCAAAGTCCTAGCTGGTCCTCTGATTCCCCCGCTCAAGGGTCGAGATGCAGCCATCATGGAACGACCGGATTTATGGCTGGAAAGGAGTATTGACGAGATTCTGTCCTTTCGATTCAATCTTGTAAGAACTAAGAAGCTAATTCCAGTGGATGCGGCATCAGACCCACCAAGAATCCTCTCAGAAACCCAGACACTTGCCCTCTCAGAAACTCCTGCTACCTCCGAAGCCACACTTCTCAAACGACCTAGCTTCACAAGCGTGTTCTCAGAACTGACTCTCCCAACAGGGCCATCTGCTCCCCTTCAATTATTCGTGCTTGAGGACAACCCAAAGGTACCCAAAGCCGTGGACAAGGCGACCTCAGACACAGACCTGAAGGCTGTGGGTGGAATAATGGAGATGTTTGAAGGTGGTGTTCACCAGCAACAGATGACTCGGCTCTTGTCTGTCGGTCTCTTGGGTGAACAGAGAAATCGTCGTTTGGTACCCACAAAATGGAGCATCACTGCCGTTGATGATATTGTTGGCAAGGAGATCCACAAGCAAGTCCTTCGCCTGCCATGGATCAATGACTTTCTAGTCTTTGTCGATCATGCTCTTGGAAACACTGTTGCTCTTCTCTTTCTGCCAAGTGGGTGGCAATTCGAGGCAATGGAGTCGTGGCTTGGCGGCCTGAACCCCCCAATCATCACTGATAATGAATGGTTTCGAGGAAGAAAGGACTATGCCAGCTCAGTCGTTGGGGCGTATTATGCAACACGGCTACCTGCTCTTCAGCATCTCAGGAAGATTGGCAGACAGGCAGGTGTTATAGTCTTCATGGAGATTGACCCACAGTTATGGGTTCCGCTAGGAGTCTGGCGTTTCAGGGAAATCGCAAGAAGGGCTCTGCAATCCCAACCGAAGAAATTCTCCTGCCTCGATGAGGCACTTAATGAGATTGGCAAGCATTTGAGGAATCCAATTGAGAGATGGCTCAAAGCGAGTAAGCTCTACAAGGAGATTACAACTCAGACACTCGTCACTGATTTTATCGAATGAATCATCTAGATGCATCGTACATTCTTCTTTAAAGCAAAGGTTCGTTAAGTGAGCGGCGATTGAAAATGCACGCCCACAAAATTCGATACGTAGCGCTACTTAGCGTTAGCTTATTGCTTCTACCATTTATCTCTCTACCAGGAGTTGCTGGATGGGAATCTGGCGATGAAGCTGCAATCTTTGGACACACCTTCGATGAGGAATACTGGACTAACAGTTCATTGTTTATTGAAGGAGATGATGGGGGGAACGCAACGCTCACTGCATCCTATGTTGGGGTAGGAGAGTTTGATTCATTCCTGATTGCATTCAATGAGATCAACACCAATGATGGTCAGAGATTGATAATTCCCTATCAGTTGTTTGGAATGCATTTCACGACACCCAATAGCAATGAAGTCTTCATTGCCGCAGTGTTTGCTTTCCTTCTGGCTCACAATGAAACTTATGGTGATAATAATCTTCCAGACATGGGTCATGACGCCGCCTGGTATGTAGTGCCTGTGGCTAATAGCAATCCATGGCCTGAATTCACACCAGCTGTAGAATCTATCCCTGCAACCAAATTAGGCGATGGCCATTATCGCTTTGGAATGCGATATACAAACATGCCTGTTAGAATAGTTGCTGCCAACTCAACTCCTGCAGCCTTCTGGCTCACATTGGGCATTCCTGTGCTAACAATGCTTGTGAGCGAGCTTGTGATAGAATATGATATCACAATTGGTGCTGATGGAGTAGTCAATGCTGAAACGGTGTATACCATAGGACAGGCAATGAAAGCAAAGTGGTGGGGATTAGCTGATCAAAACCCATCTGAGATTATTGTTCCATCAATGGCAATAACTGCAGTGCATTATCTTTCAGTCTTCACATCGAACTATGAAGTCAGAACATCAGACACCAATACACTGGTAGATCCGACGGGGACTGAACCACTGGATGAAGATCTCGACATCACTATCGGAGATAGTGACAGAGCTTTCAGCATCGGCATTGGACGCGAGTATTCACTCGTGAACGAATCTACCAATCCATGGACAACGGTGTCTACGGGTGAAACAGCACTCAATACACTTCTTGAAGCTCGTCCCGCAGACTTCTTCTTGATCTTATGGCAGGCTCCCCTTTCCATCTGGCTGTATGCTCATATGGCATTTGGGCTGTCTGAGCAGGTTAGAAACATGTACAATAGCCCACAGCAGCTGGTTGTCAATGCAGGTACTGCATTTGATGATGATCAGCTTTGGTACGGTGTGACATTTCCTGAATGGAATGGGCTTCGGATTGAACAAGATCCCACGTA
>JBHLQS010000308.1:0-2790 GCA_048883405.1 Candidatus Thorarchaeota archaeon | reverse complement strand
CTCAGTCTTTGGATAATCACTTTTGCTTTGGGCGTTCTAGCATATACCGTGTTCTGGGGATAGTACATCAACGAATCCAACATAATGTGTAAAAGCAGATTAGTCTGCAATAGCGTGAGGCTCCGTCCATGGAAAGACAGGAATCTGGTCAGCTCTCAAGAAAGGAACTTGAAGAGCTGAAGAGGATGAAAGCGGTCAGAGAAGCTCTTGACGAGTTTAAACGTCGAGGAATATCCGCAGACATTCCCATTTGTCCCAACTGCAAAAGTCCACGATTAGTCGATTTGACCTCGTATTACGATTTGGGATATATCGGTAGTTTCCAGCCTGCCTTCTATTGTCTTGATTGCGGATGGTATGGCAGGTCTATCACAATAATGAGCAATAGGCCAAATCCCGATGCAGTCCTTGAAGACATGAAAGGAGCTTTCGCTCCACTGATGGATGACTCTCACGAGGAGTATGATGAGTTACCACCGGATGAATTGTAGCGCATCATTCGTTACTCAGGTTCCTTTCTAATTAGCTCGAACATGACAGGGTTGAATCCATCGGGACACGCATGAGTTGCCACACATTGATCTTTCAGCCATGGAAAACGTGCGTTATACATCATCGCATAGACTTTCGGGACCATTGAGTATAGGGCGCTGAAGCAGAGTTTCCCCTTGACTTCATCCTCTGTGAATAGTATCTCATCGCCGATTTTATGACTTGCCGCACAAGTTCCTTCCTGCTTCACAACTCTGCAGAGTATATGCCAGGACTTGTTTCGAATACAATTTCGTTCAGACATAGTTCAAGTGATCTTCATGATGGCCTGATAACTAGTCCGCAAACCAGCCCTCCTCAGTGGGTTCTCGTCGAGGTTCCGGTGTTTCATCAGCCTCATCCAGTTTTTGACAGTAAGGGCAGTCTTTGCAGAGCTGTTCAATCTGTTTGCAGTTAATGAAATCAACACCACATCTGGCAATGGTGGTTATCTCATGAGGCTCAAGATAGGCCTCACCCTCCGGAAGCTCTCCGGCTTGCTTGAGGCTATATTTCACAGCCACTGGTCCAAGAGCCTCTAGAACAATAGTTGAAACCGCAACCACCCCGAGGATTAACGAGCCTGCAGTTGCAGCCGCCCCGCCTAAGGCAACAAAGGTTTCCTCCACGATGAAGGAGAGTCCCAATGCAACTCCAGCTTGACATAGTAATGAAGATCCAAGATACTTCCTAATCGTATCGCTCTCTCCTACAATTGTTGCTCCAATTCTAGCTCCGAGATATTTCGCAGCAGTTCGTCCCAGTAGATAGAACGCAGCTATTGATATGATAAGTATCAGAGTCGATGCAACCGTTAGCAAATGCGCCATTCTGGCACCCACAAGAACGAAGAATATCATTACAATAGGGGACATCACTCTCTGAACAAGGACCGGCACTGGCTCCTTGTCTGCATCTATATACTTGCCTACTAGAAAACCAAAGACAATGCACGAGAAAATCTCGCTGACCCCAATTACGAGTGAGAGCCCAATGAGAAATATGACAAGCCCCAATTCCAGCTCAAGGAGCTTTCCCCTGTCCCGTTCTCTGTTCACTATTTTCAGGAATACGGCACCAAATACTAAGCCCAGGACTGCTGCAACACCTATTTCCAGTATAGGAAGGAGGATGACTTCTATCAGACTGGTAGAGTCAGGCACGAATATCCAGAGAGCATATGCAAGAGTTGAGTTGGTCAGAATAACGGCGATTATGTCATCAGCCGCCAGTACAAACATCAAACTGGATGTGAGCTCTCCACAGCATTCATGCTCCCACACAACATCGGCTGTCGCCGCAGGTGCTGTGGCACTTGCGAGTGCTCCAAGAAGCAATGAAACATGCCATTGTTGTGTTAAGTAGAAAGTCACTACTGACACTAGCCAAAAGGCTGCCGTCGCTTCGAAGATTACGATGATCACAAGATTTCTAATTCGGCCTCCGAGTTCTTCGCTTCTCAATTCGTGACCAATGTTGTATCCTATAAGCCCCAAAGCGAGTGAAACAATTAGTTTAAGACTATGGACCAAATCCTCATTGGCAACACCAATCAATCCTAGTACAATTCCGACTAGCATGAAACCAAGTGTCTGCGGTATACCCATTCGCCTCAAAAGCTCCGCGCCTATAAATGAGAGAACAATCGCCGCTCCAATTAGAAAGAGGATATCTGCTCCCATAGCTTCCTGCAAGGTCATCGTTCACTCCATTTTTCCGCTCATATAGGTGGGGCCAAGAAGTTTCGGCACATTTTAAGATGTTGATATGATAACTGCTTTTGCTTCCCGAACAGGATATTCTCAGACTAATTAGATATCAATGTAGGGATTGAAAATAGCTGCAATGTTTCTGAAGGAAACATGCATCACATCGCGGCTTCCTTGCGATACACACATCTCTGCCGTGTTTCACTAGATTATGATTCATTGAATAAAGGCATGAGGCAGGAATGATCTCTTGCAGCATATCTTGGGCCTTTACTCTTGATGCATTTGCAGGCACTAATCCCAGTCTTTTCGACACTCTCCAAACATGAGTGTCCACAGGCAGTACCGGCATTTCGAAGCAAAACAATAGGACAATAGCAGCTGTCTTGGGCCCCACTCCGTGTAGAGATGTCAGCCAATTCATTGCATCAGAGGATTCCATGTCCTCAAGTATAGAGAGATTAAGCGATCCTACGCGTTTCTTTATCTCTGCAAGTGCTGACTGAATCCTCTCCGCCTTGACTCGAAATGGTCCAGAAGACCTTATGAC
>JBHLQS010000307.1:0-2803 GCA_048883405.1 Candidatus Thorarchaeota archaeon | reverse complement strand
CCCGAGTGGAAGTATTGTTTCATGCAGACTAGAATATAACTTCCTAGACATCTCCTCATGTTTCTTCTTGTCAACTAAATCTGTTCTTCCCACTTCCCCAACAAAAAGCGTGTCACCCGTGAAGATTACAATGGGGCTGGCACTCACTGACGCGTCTGAGAGCAGGTAGCACATGCTATCATTTGTATGTCCAGAGGTATGGAGGCAGGTGACTTTCATTGATCCCACTCTGAATGAATCCTCATGAGTGAGTGAATGGTCACCATACTTGAAGCCGGTTTCCTTACTATGACAAATCTCAATGAGAGGTACATGATACTGCAATTCGAGAGACCCAATCGCATAGTCCTCGTTTCGGTGCGTTTCAAAGATATGAGTTATTCTTGACTGACTCTTATCCGCCAAATCCAGATACACGTCGACATCACGCCGAGGGTCAACTACAATTGCTTCACCTTCGGAACTCACAAAATATGATAGGTGTGCGAGTCCTTCAGAGCGAATCGTGGTTATCCTCATTTCATCCACCGAGCACCATTGCAAGTTTCTAAGCCATCTTTTAAGGACTAAGGTTAGTTCGGACGATAAAATACCTAGATGATTGTTTTCGGCAAAAGATAAAGTGTGATTTGCTTGTATTAGTCATAGATGAATTGGAGTCATGAAGATGAGTTCCGAAGGTTCTGCATCATTTGAAGGAATAGTTGTTAAGGCCAGTTTGGATGATATCGAAAAAGGCGCCGAAAGAGTGCTAACTGATTTCATAACCACGGTTCAGAGAAAGGATGGCTCAATCGTTGAAGGAGATGTTTCTATCAACGATGGAGATCAAGTGGTCTATCGAGAAAACATAGATCCATGTCCAGCTGTGATAGCAGCAACGAAATTGGGGGAGAATCTGTGGTATATTGTAAGCTCAACAATTTGTCCTCCTATCAGGTGTGATGACATCCAAGCTATGAAGTGTGCTCGTCTTGAAGCGCAGAACCTAAGGATCTTCCAGAATTTCATTCAGGCAAATGGTGAGTGGAAGTGGGTGCATGAGTGGCGAATTGACACAGCTCAGCACCCGAATGCGCAGAGGATCATCGACAAGGCCACAAAGGAATGGACCCACTAAGTTACCCAGCCATGATCTCGAAGTAGATTGATAGTACGATTTACGCGTGTCAGATGCGCTACTATCTCAATGAAATCATCCGAGTAGTCCAATACTGGACTCAATTGACCAACAGCCGCGTTCGATAGTAGTTCGAGTCCGGCATCAACTAGACTCTCGGTTCCTTCATGAAATATAATCTGAAGCTCTGAAAGACCGGACGTTGCATTCTCTACGGCCTTCAAAATTGCCAGTGAAATCACGGCGAGGGTGAAGAGAGCATCGTCAGTGCTATTGACAGCGATATTTGCTATCGCACAGAACCTTGAATTAGCGTCAGGATTACTGATAGAAGCCGAGAAGTCCCTAGCATCAATCCTGGTGAGGAGCGTATTGAGCTGCCCGATAGCTGTTTCCAGGTGCATCATAATTCCAGCCTTGTGAAGGATAGGTCTAATTTCAGGAGAAGCCATTCTGTTCTCAAGAATCTCAGTGTCTAGACTAAGTGTGCTCCCAGCTGAAAGCACAGTATGGGGTTCGTTCTCTAATGGCGCAAATCCAGATAGCACTGAGAGTACATCATGGCCACAGCAGTTGCAGATGATTGAGCCAAAGACTGCGCGCTCAATCAGTCTGAATAGCTCGAGAACACGCTGCTCGTCACTGACCCTTCTCATGTTCACTCTGCCGTCTTGCAGTATTGTGATGCTCATATCTTCAATCTCTGCTCGGCCATATCCGAGGTCTCTGCTGCAACGTACTAGTTCAAATTCATCCGCGATACAGTCCATGAGATCGCATAGAAGCGAAGGTTCAAACACTCCGAAGTGAATCGGCTTGCCAGCTTCGACGCCATTGTACACTCGGAGCTCCGCCATGACCTTTTCATCTGTGTCTTGACACGGACGGGTTAGAAGCATCCCACCTTCTGGTAGCTTTGCCGCAGGCTTCCCTATCAGTGTAGGTCTTCTCTTGCTTAGATGCTCCAGCTCCTCTCGGCGATTCTTGTGTTTGTCTAGGACAAGAAGAGGACAGTTGTCTATTTCAGCCCTGCCTACAACCAGAGCCCTTGCAAAGATGGCGCAGGTCGCCTTCCCGCAAAGACCACAGTCAATTTGAGGCGTGCTTTTCCACGTCTTGACCCATAGACTGCTCATGATGTGATGATAGAATCGCTACGCCCAGTTTAACGTTGCGTTCTAGGCTGGTCGATTGGAATAGCGCAGTCAGTTTTATTAGTCGACCACAATTCCTCTCATCTGTCGAGGCACAAGCAATGGAACGAGTGCGCCAAGCAATGGGATGGGACAGCCGCTCTGAGATGCAAAAGACTGTCATAGTACTCTTCATCGTCGTTCTAATCACTGTCGGAGGTTATGGCGGTTTCATGCTCGCTATGCGAACCTCAACTCCCCTAGTAGTGGTGACAAGTGATTCCATGGTTCCAGCGCTCCAACAAGGAGACCTTCTGGTGCTCCAAGGGCGGCCAGCCGAAGACATACATCTCAGTGACATTATCGTGTATCAGGATGAGTGGTTTCCAGATGCACCGGTTGTTCATCGAGTTGTGGCAATCGACATTGTGGGCGAAACCTACTACTTCTTCACAAAAGGTGATGCTAATCACGCAAATGATCCCGGTAATCGCACAATAGACGAAATCATCGGCGTCGTTGTATTGAGAATCCCCTATCTCGGAGCTGT
>JBHLQS010000306.1:0-2821 GCA_048883405.1 Candidatus Thorarchaeota archaeon | reverse complement strand
GAAAGACTGACAATCGCGAGGCCCATGACTCCGCCTCCACGAAATGACATCTGAAGGGCATGCTGCGAAGAACTTCTTGCCGCGTTTGCTGTACGTACGTTTGACTGTGTCGCACTGGTCATCCCTATCACCATAGCAGTTACTGAGAAGATTGCACCCATTACAAATCCCAAGACTATCCTCCAACCCAGAATTACCAGAAACAGCACTGCAAGAGCGACTACAAAACCAGAGATTGCCATTATCTCTCTCTTCAGGAAAGCGTTAGCCCCTTCTCTGATGTATCCGGATATATCCGTCATTTCAGCAGTACCCTGTTGCTCTCGAAGAATGATTCTAAGAATTACAATTATGGCCAACAGCCCTATTCCAGCTATCACAAAAGGAATTGTAAGTAGCGCGTTATCACTCATCTGCCATCACTGACCACATTCTGTGTGACAATATCCCCTTTAGATAGCTTACGCTATGGTGCACAATAGGAGAGAACATGCAGGAGCAGTTCATATCGTGAGTGTCGTATATTGTCACAGCCTGAGTGACCTCATCAGCAATGTCTAGGAATATGTGTGCTCTGTCACTAGCTCAGCGAGGCCTCTCGAGTGCCGAGTATTGATTATCTGGTTCAACCTCAGTAAGATAGTAATCTCTCTTCAGGGCTCTCTGCAATGCCCTCCCGCAATTTGAATCCGCACCGCTCTTTTACGCGTCCACGCCTGTCACGACTCATGGAACTAACCTTCCATGATTGATGAAATGACAGATTGTTTATTAGTTCAGATTCGAATATTAACATGAGAATTGAATTGCTCGAGATAATAGTGGTGCTGTCAATCATTGTCACAACTGTTTTTCTGGCAGGCATTGCCGTCGCCTTTGATAGTGGCAGCAAGCATAGTGGTCGAAAGGAGTACTATTGAGGTAGCATTTCAACCAGTTGTGAGAAGATTGAGTAGAAGTGACTGGCAATCGATGTGATACTGAAATGGATTCAACAGTCAATTCAGAATGAAAGACTATAATTTTGCGAAAATATGAAATAGCCATTCCTTGAATATAAGGACGGATGAGTTAGCTGGATGAATCACCATCTTCGTCGCTTGGTTGGTAAATGCATAGTCATCAGTGGCGTATTTATCCTCGTGTTTTCCATACCCATAGTCGGGTTTTCCATCTTCTTTAGGTATTCTGGCGAAGTTGGTCCTACAACATCCGACCTCATCAGTCTAGCGGGATTATTTCTTGTTGGTATCACCATAACCTACTGTGGTGTGAGGATTCTTGGAAGTGTTGAAGAAAGGATTCCCTTTTTCACCAAATCTGGTGAACGAATACACTCAGGGAAAACCTGGAAGAGAGGATCAGAGGCGGGATTGTATGCGACCTCCTGCGGACTTGTAATATCAACAAATCAAGAGTCAAGAGAAACTGCACATATTGGATACAGGATTGTCTATGCAAACCAAGCAACATGTAGGGAATGTATTGAAATCGAAGGAAGAATGGCCATGGGCGGATCCCCGCTTCGTAGGTCGTATTAGAGAATGGTGGACCGAGCGAGATTCGAACTGGTCCTAGTATCGGTATTTTCTCTGGGAACTCATCCATTATTTGGTTCAATTCTCAACTCAGGCTTCTGATGTTGCCAAAAAGCCTCTGTTCCCTTTAATCCCAAACCAGTGCGGAACGAATACTTGCGGTGTAGTCAATCCTTTTATCGAAACCTCACCATAATTAGATGCAGAGATGGTTGAGATTAGCCAGATTGCCATCTTGTGAAAAACCAGCAAGGTGTCGATGATCGAGAACAAGTGCAAAAGCTGTTCATACTCTATCATTGCCAACATCCCCCTCCATTCTTCAAATATGTCACCTGCAAAACCAAATTCTAGTGGATTCTGGGAGGGCAATTGGTGAATGATAATTTGTCGAGTCGCCTACTTGAAAGAATAACAGGAAGTAATGCTGCTCGACATCTACTTCGGCGCTTCTTTGATGAAGGCCGAATGAAGAAAGCACTTGATGTCTTAGCTGGAGAGAGAAGGGCCACCTCTCTTTCGTGTTATATGGCGTCAGGCGCTTTACGAATTCTTACGATGATTGGCTCTACAGCATTCGGAGTCAGTGACTCGCTAATACGAGAGAATTTATCAAACTCGATATTCCGAAGAGCATTTTCCAGTGTTGTAAAGGGATTGACATCGTTTGGGATGACTCGCCCATTTGTTCCCGGAGCCCCATTTCAAATAGTATGGAATGTGACTCGTGCCTGCAATCTAAAATGCCAGCATTGCTACGAGAATGCAGGCAAAAGAGAGCCAGATGAGCTCACAACTGAAGAAGCAATTGCTTGTATTGATAAACTGGTTAATGCAGGTGTAGTGCTGCTTGCATTCTCTGGTGGCGAGCCAACACTCAGGGAAGATATCCTTGAATTAATACGAAGATCTTCAATGAAAGGGATGTATGTAGCCATTGCGACCAACGGTCTAACCTTCTCGAATCGCAAAAGGGTTCAAGAGTTCAAAAGAGCCGGCCTCTCTTTTGTGCAAATCAGTCTGGATGGATGTAATCCAGAAACTCATGACGCATTTCGTGGTGTTCCGGGTGCATTCGCCAGAACGCTTCAGGGCATAAGAAATTGTGTAGATGAGGGTCTTTTCGTTGAAGTTGCAATGACGGCAACGAAGAACAATATAGCGCAGGTCGAGGACACAATAGATATTGCTAGCAATATTGGAGCTCAATGGTTTATGCTCTATAATTTTGTGCCTACTGGAAGAGGAAAGGAAATCATTGAGTGCGATCTGAGTCCTGATGA
>JBHLQS010000305.1:0-2831 GCA_048883405.1 Candidatus Thorarchaeota archaeon | reverse complement strand
TGATGATGTGGAAGACGAACTCCACAATCATGTTCAGGACGAGATTGACAAGTATCACGACAAGATGGACGAATACCAAGATCAGCTAGATGGAATTCAGGACAAGATGGATGAGATTCAGGAGCAAATGGAAGAAAAGATTGAGGAGCGAGATGAGGAGGAAGAATGGTGATGAAGAATCTGAGGTCCGATGGCGCGGTGATGATTACTGAGGGCTCTTATGAGTTAATCTCGACTGACAAAGTCTTGTTGACCCTGACTGAGGGCGTTGCATGGGTCTATGTAGTCAACAATGGTGACCGAGTAGGAATAGCCTTTGTAGGTCCCAGTCGACTTGCAGTCGATGCAATTGCGGAGACAGACGAAGGAGCTGTGGGCAAATCAGTAGTGACCCGGCTTGAAGGAATGCAACTCTATCTGGGTGAAGAGCAAATTGAGAGGCTATCTCGAGAGGCGTCTGTGTCGGATTTGGCTACTCTTGGATACGATGGTGCTGATGGTTTTCTGGCCGAGGTTTATTCACTCATCAAGGAAAAGGTGAATGGCGAGTCAAAGGTAAACATCGAGAACCAAGAATCTAAGGTCTTAATCAGCGCAGGGGAGGATATGAAATCTATTGTGCTTGTGGTGGGAGATAGAAAGAATGACCTTGTGTTTACCTATGGAAAGAATGTGTTTGTAGTGGGTGATGATGAAATGGTTTCTGTAGACAAGTCTGGCGTGAGAATCAAGGGCAAGCATGGCAAGACACTGTCCCTAACGAAGGACGGAATCAGTGGCCTTGAAGGCTTAGAGAACTTGGGCGAAACAATCGCCGAAGCAGTCAGTACTGCTATGAGCGGTCTCGCGAGTATTAAGCCCTTCAAAACGATGAAGGCTGTTCGATCAATTCCTTACGCTTGGGACAACGTAGATGACTTTGATTGGGATGATTAGAACTATCTCCGTTGTAGTATTCAAAGGCCTCCGCCCTTCTTTGCGGAGGCCGCCCCCATCTCATTTCTGCGGACTCAGACTCTGATCTCTGCTGAGTATTGCATTGCTCTTGGACGGAGCTGCAATTC
Source organism: Candidatus Thorarchaeota archaeon (assembly GCA_048883405.1). Taxonomy (GTDB): domain Archaea; phylum Asgardarchaeota; class Thorarchaeia; order Thorarchaeales; family Thorarchaeaceae; genus SMTZ1-83. The sequence continues at coordinate 1,767 of JBHLQS010000305.1, read as the reverse complement.
ATAGAGAGAGAAGTACTTTCCTTTCTTTGACATTAGTTCGGAATGTGTCCCTGTTTCTACGATCTTCCCATCTTCAATGACCACAATTCTATCAGCATTGACTATTGTGGAAAGCCGATGAGCTATGACAATCGAGGTTCTTCCACTAAGCAAGGTCTTCATACCCTTCTGAATGGCATATTCAGTGTAGACGTCAATTGAGCTTGTAGCCTCATCCAAGACTAGCACCTTTGGATTGGCAAGAAGTGCTCGTGCAAAACTCACCAACTGGCGCTCACCCTCGGAGAGTCTACTGCCTCTTTCGCCAACCTCTGTATCGAAACCCTCCTCAAGATTCTCAATCAGTTCCTTTGCACCAATTGCATCGGTCGCATCGATTATTTCCTCGTCGGTTGCCTCCGGACTTCCATATCGGATGTTGTCTTTTACAGTTCCAATGAACAAGAACGGATCTTGGAGCACGAGTCCGATTCTTGATCGAAGTGATTCCTGTGTCACTTTCCGTATATCGATGCCATCAATCTCAATGGCTCCGTCCCAAATCTCATAGAATCTGTTGAGAAGACTTACAACAGTTGTCTTTCCTGCTCCAGTGTCTCCTACAATTGCAATGGTTTCGCCTGGCTGTATCTCTAAATCGAAGTTCTCAAGCACAGGGGCGTCTTCAAGATAGCCAAAGTCGACATCTCTGAATCGTAGATGTCCTTTCAGTTCAGGCAATTCTATTGCTTCAGGGCTGTCCACTATGGTCGGCTGAGAGTCCAGAACCGTGAACACCCGCTCAGCACCAGCAAAGGCGCTCTGCACCGAGGTATAGAAATTGGCGATCATCAGAATTGGACGGAAGAACCTGTCACTGAACTGAATGAATAACACAACGGTGCCCAGAGTTATTGTTCCTGCGATTAAACGATACCCGCCCAGAAGAACGATGAGGAAGACTCCTAGTCCACCAATGAATCTGATTACTGGAAAGAATGCAGCCATCGCCTTACCAGCATCGACATTGGACTGATAGTCTGCCTTATTCAACTCAGCAAACTTCTCGACACTCTGGCTTTCCCTTGCAAAGCTCTTCGTCACCTTAGCTCCAGAGATACTCTCTGCAAGATTGGAGGTTACACTAGATATCGTCTTGCGTGTCCTTCTATATGCCTCTCTCAGCCTCTTCCGAAAGAAGATGGTTGTAATCAGGAGAATTGGAACAACTGCAAGAGATGCTATTGCAAGCTGTGTATCTACAGTGAAGATTACTGCACCAATAACAAACACAATGAAGATCTGGGCAAATGTGCTGATTAGCCCTCCACTAAGGAGCTCGCTCATTCTGTCCACGTCGTTGATCAGACGTGAGATGATTCTGCCTGATGATGACTTATCATAGAAATCCTGAGACATCATTTGCAGATGTTGATACAAATCCTGCCTCATCTTGAAGATGGCCTTCTGTCCCATAATCGACATGAGATATTCGAATCCGTATGTACTAAGCCAGACTGCCAGCTGCAGTGCAACATAGAAGCCTGCGGTGAGAAGAAGGGCATTGAGGTTTCCACTTGGAAAATCGACATCTATTGCATGTTGAAGAACAAATGGCAACCATGTGCCAAGTGCAATGCTCACGGCCACGAGCAGTGACACTGCAATAAACATCCCACGGTAGACAAGTAGATACTTGACCATTCTCGTGAGCAAGGTCCCATCTGAATAGGCATAGGTCCTTTCCTCATCGTCTGCCACCATATGCCCACTCATTCATCTAGTCCC
>JBHLQS010000304.1:0-2835 GCA_048883405.1 Candidatus Thorarchaeota archaeon | reverse complement strand
TATTAAGAATCATGATTCATAATTGTTAAATGCGTTCACTAGGAAGTATATGCGACAGAATATGTATCAAGGAAAGGTGGTACGTCTCCGGAAACTGAATCCAAATGATGCACCAACAATCCTACCTCACTGGAATGTCTACGATCTGGATAGGTATCTGCCCATTTCCCTTCCTATGAGCAACGAGGATATGGTCAGGTATATTGAGAATGTAAATGAGGCGTTTGAAAACAACAGCATGCTCACATTCGGTATTGAAACCTTAGAAGATGGCCAGCTTATAGGAGTCATCAGTCTTGGAAGCATCAGTTGGATCAGCCGATTTGGTGAGGTCGGCCATTTTGCGATCTTTGATTTAGAGCGCAGAGGTAGGGGATATGGAGCAGATGCATTGAGGGTCTTGTTGAACATGGCCTTCTCAGTCTTAGAACTTCATAGTGTCTACTTATGGGTTGAAGCATTCAATAAGGGGGCAATCAGCTTCTATGAGAGAATCGGGTTCAAATCGCAGGGCAGACTGCGTGAGCTAGGATGTCGTGATGGAGAACGGTATGACGTCATTATCATGGACATTCTAAGGACTGAGTTCTTGGAAAAATATGGCCTTCTCCAGAGCAAGAGCCTTTGAGCCTCGCATGAAATGGCGGGCCAAGCGGGATTTGAAGTTGATAAGGTTTCAAGAAATCATTTTATGGCTGCACATATCTCTCAATTGTGAGGTGTTTTTATGGGAGAAATCAAATTGAGCATGCTTGTAAGAGCAGGACTCTTTGCGATAGGCATGGCAATGATTCTAGTTGCATTTAGCAATATTATGATGTCAGCGGCATATCTCACTGTACATGGATTGATGGGTTTTGATTATGGAATTTTCAGTCAGGGTGTCGCTATCGTCAATGCTATTATCGCGTTCATCGGAAGCCTCCTTGTCTTTCTGGGTTGGAATGCTGAGTCACCTAATACAGACAGAACTGTATAATAGTCAAGGAATCAGAAACGGGCCAGATGCGATTTGAAGAGTTTTGATAATAACAGGTTTTCATGAGTCTGAGATAATTGTGGAAAGAGATAATCCCACGACATATGTTATTAGAACGACAACAATGGCTATCGCCAAATGCTCTGCAATGACCCTAAATGTGCTTTCATCCTGTGAACGTGCTAGCAGAAAATTGAACACTGTCATTATTGATAGCCCCCAGAAAATATCTATCATGACTGCTATATCAAGTGGCACGAACCAAATTGGGAATACAAATGTCATAGCGAATATGAACTTGGCGAGAAATGTTGTTGTTGTTGCCTCCATGACTTCTCGTCGGGAATGACCCCCCTCTGATTCCTCTGACACATGCATAGCGACCGCATCGGAAAATGCATCAGCTATCGCTATCGCAATAATGCCAGCAATCACAGCTAGACGGGAACTCGTGCTCGCATTAACGCCTACCACCATTCCAAGTGTTGTTATGACTCCAGATGTCAGACCAAAACTAAGACCTTTCTTGATTGAGAGGCTCATGGACCACCTTCGAAACACACTGGCCTATAGATGTTGCCTGATTAGCTAGAAGTTCAGAGAAATAGCAGGCTAGGCGGGATTTGAATCACCTGAAAGCATCCTTGCTATAGTTTATCTTGATTAAGTCAAATGGCTACTTGAAGACCTCAGATTAATGGGCTGTGAAACGTGATCTCACTTCCTGATGGAGAATCAAAGAAAGTGGCTGAAGAGGTCGTCCTCAACAAGAGTCGTGAGATGGGGCTAGAAGAGTACGAAGATGTTGAACTGCAAGGGGTTGAGATTGATTTTGAAGAGATCGACTCCACTAGAAAACGTTCGTGCGATTATTTCACCGATGCTAAAGGAATCTTGAAGATTCGATTACAGGACACAGACCTAGATTCAGGAGTCAAGTTCTGCCTTGCGTCATCAGCAAGTCAAATAGAAGCAAGATCAGGGTTTGCATCATATCGTGAGTACTTTATGCACGATTTCTTTTATCCCTGGTTGTATCCCTTGTTGGTTCTCGTGGTCTCAATCTACTTGGTGGCATTCGCCCCATCAGGACTAGACTCATTGGTATTTGGCCCTCTCTTCTTTTCAGTCATGGTTTTGCCCATATCGTTTTGGAGAATGCGACAGGAAAATGAGTTGAAGCAGATTAGAATCGAAAATGTAAGGCATCGACTTGAGCCACTAGCTCTCTTTTCAAGTACTGAAGAAATTGCAGACTACGCCAAGTTGGTCTGTAGGATACCAGCCACTCAGTCAGCAATTAGCTTCTTCATGTATTGTGTGAATCTCCCATTTCTAGTATTGCTAATAGCGATGGGTCTGTAATTCTAGTGTGTAATCAAAATTGGGCCAAAAATGGATTGATGGCGGGCCAAGTGGGATTTGAACCCCGCCAGAGGAGCGTTTCGGGAAGTCTATCGAAAAAGGGTGCGTCATCTTTCTTTCGTGACTAGCAATGCACCATAAGCCTCTATCAAGAAACATAGAAGAATGGAGAAAACCACTATCTTCTGTCCTAAGGTGAAGTAAATCGCAATTTCACCTGATGCTCCTCCATTCAGCAAAAGAACCAGATAAACAAGGATAACAGCTCCCAAAAGTGCAAATCCAATCGAATTCCAGTTGGGATAATCACTATCCAATAGAATTGCTAATGTATAGAATATCACCACAGGAAGTGCGGATACAAATGCCATTGCGCCAAACATGAGATGAATTGGCCGAAAGATGTCTGCAGGCGTAAGACTTCCACCGATTAATGTAGCAGCCATGAAAACTCCAGTTGCCGAGCCCGCGATACTAAGCCATTTAGCCTC
>JBHLQS010000303.1:0-2835 GCA_048883405.1 Candidatus Thorarchaeota archaeon | reverse complement strand
TGACCACCATCAATCCGATCAATGTCAGCATGACCTTTTCGTTCAGTGTCCTTGAAGACTGCCGACGCTGCAGTGAGGAACTTCTCATCAACTGAGGATTTAGGACCTATCCAGAGATAGATCTTGGGGCCTGCATCAACGAGATAGCAATCACCTCTCCCAAATGCGCCTGGATTCCTCATTCTCACCAGGCGGCCCTTTTGAACGTGGAAAACTAATGGCTCAGACATATTGAAACGATGTTCGATTCCAGCCTTAAATTAACGTCAGATATATTGACTAGGACTCAGGTTCTCTTGGCCACATGAATGCCGACTCCTGAGCATCGGTGTCTAGGAACCCCTCAGAGAGAATGCTCCTAAAACGCGGAACTGGTTGACGCACGAATCTCAACCTTCACCGCTACTCTGTCGTTAGAATGCGGAGCAACGACGATGTTCTTGAACAGGAGTTTGGCATCAGAGTATTCCTGAAACCGTCTTGAAATTCGATCTTCTATCTCATTGAGAGAATCAAGAGATGCAGAAGCCGTAGTATAGACCACCACGATTCTGGGCTCCTCTCTGACAATCTCCACAAGTTCTTGCTCCCTGATGCTGGAGTTGACAGAATCGAAAAGGGTCTTCTCGAACTTACCCATTATATCAGGCACCAACAAGAACATGTTCTAGTAGGCTATAAGTCTTGAGACGGCCTCAAAAAAGATGTATCCCCATCAGCGCGTTATATGAAGAATGCCTATAATCTTGGTAATGAAATCCAGATTCCATATTGCCATGCCAATTTCAAATACAAAGGCCAATATCAGAATCCAGTACTGGCCTGAGAACAGAACGATGTCAGGCACGAGAATTCCAACCCACCGGCCACCACCTAGAATCACAATTGCGGCCATAATCACAATCATAAAGCCGCCATAAAGGAATCCGAGAATGAAGAGGACTCCCAATACCACACCGCCAATCGAGAGAAAGGAGAGTATCTCCTCTGTGAAGCGGAGAATGACCATCAACACCATACTGACCAGTGCTGCGATGAGTGCTGCAAACGCAGCTGTATGTGGCATAAAGGGGCCACCAGCAATCAACTGCAGCATTATCAGTGATATGGTCAAGAAAATCCACTGTGATATCTTGCTGAATCGTCTATGATTCGAGTTCAATGTGTCTTTGCTTTCCATTTCTTGTCACTACCGAGTTTCGTGTGTGGTGATATCGAGAGAGCGGCTAATCTATTCCAAGATATACTAGAGTGTCAATAGATAGAAAGCCCTATTTTGTACGAATCAAATCCGGTACTAGCTCCTCTATCGCTTATCCCAGATACTTCGAAAAGAATGCATATAGGGTATCGGCAAAAGTGTCGAGAACAAATACTGACTCCAAACATATCCCATTGAGCATGTTCGTATCTCTGGTAATGCTCCAGATAGGGTACTCTGCTTGAGGGTCAAATGTGCCTGTATAAGATCCATTCAACAGCAGGAACTCTGTCTGTCCCTGAAAGGTGTATACATGAATCCAAGTGTTGTCGTCAAATATCATGTCCACTAGGAATCCAATTGAGGCATTGGCATTCAGGAGGTCATAGGCTGTCCTCTCAGAAACAAGCGAACCATTTAGTGCAAGAAACAATGCGCTGCGAATCTGATTGATTTCTTCATTACCAGCATTGAATGTACTAGAGTAGACACTGACACTCTCGAACCCTTGCGAGTCGTCAACTATCTCTACATCAATCTCCCACCCACCAAGACCTACAGGCATGAACTGAGCCTCGCCTAGCTCAGGATAGACGATGTCCGTGCTATTCCCAATCACAGAGATGAACAAAATCCCTGTATCATTTGTGCTGTTTCCATCCCCTCCATTTCCCAAACCAACAAGCAATGGATATGCCAAGAAGAGGCCAGCTACCGTTACTACCAATATCATTACAGCAGTTCCCTTCGACTCCATTAAAACAACACCACGACGCCTATTATTACCCTCTTACGCTTATCCTCCTTCCTGTGTAGAGGGAGCCACAAAGACTAGGTGCTAGTCTCTGTAGCTGACGTTTATATCAGAGAGTATTGCAATCTGAAACGACTTGTCTGACTTTGGTGCCAAGAATGCCAGAACTGCCTGAGCTTGAAGTGATTGCAAAGAGGCTCACTGAGCGAATTGCAGGTTCGAGGGTTCTTAGTGTAAAGGTACATGACCATATTGTCATTCATGGAATGACCGCTAGTGAATTCGAGGTCAGCTCAGTAGGTGAATCTTTTAAGTCATTCAGACCTGATGGCAAGTTCATTATAATGGAAATGGATGAACATGACCTAATCGTTAATCCAATGTTGACGGGCAGGTTTCGGCTACTGGAAAAGCATCGTACACCTACAAAGACGGACATGTTTTCTATAGAAACCATCTCAGGTACTCTATGGTACTATGACCGAAAACGAATGGGCCGAGCTTACCTCGTTTCGAAAGGCGACTACTCGAATGTGGCTGGATTCTCAGGAAGAGGACCATCTGCATTAGATCCTACGTTGACACTTGAAGAATTCAGGAAGTGTCTTCGTCGACGCAGAGGACAGATCAAGAATGTCTTGCGAAATCAGAGATTCGTGAAGGGAATAGGGAATGCCTACGCGGATGAGATACTGCTCTATGCAGGGATTCTTCCCTTCAGAAAGCGTTCATCTTTGAGTGATGAGGAGGTCGCGAAACTATTCAAAGCCATGAAGACAGTTCTGGCAGGAGTCCTTGAGATTATCTCCAACAGAGAGCTCAATGAACTCGGTACAGAGAAACGCGATTTCCTCATGATCCATAACAAAGGCGGGGGGAT
>JBHLQS010000302.1:0-2857 GCA_048883405.1 Candidatus Thorarchaeota archaeon | reverse complement strand
AGGTCTTGAAGAAACATTGTGAAACCATTGGAAGACCATACGATGAAATAGAACGTACAGCCTTGGGTACAGCGAATTTATCCTCGGGGAATATGTCAGCAAAGGATGTTATAGGAATGTGCAAAGGACTGGCAAATGAGAGTATTGAACATGTTATTCTCAACATGCCAAATGTACATGAGATAATCCCGCTTGAGAAGTTTGGAGAAGAAATCATTCCCACTGTCACAGACTTTTGAGATCATATAAAGTGAGACGTGACGACTATTCTCATAGTCATTGTTACCACTATCCCCAAACCTTGGTAGAAGGATGGGATGATCTTCGCTCGGAGTAAATGATTGGAACTGGAAAAATAATAGTAAAGCAGGGACTATATCTATCAATTTTCAGAGGTTATGTAGAATGAGGTATAGTATATACACTTGTTAATTGGAAGAAGGGTGTAGGAACGATAATAATCGCCTTTCAGTAAATGTATAAAGGTAATCAAACTTACGCAAGTATATGTCATCTACGCGCGTGGAAAAAGCAAAGAGGATAATAGAAGAACAGAAGGGCTCATGTTCACAGGCAATATTCACCACATACGGTGAGTTCCTGAGTTCAGGTAGTCTTGATTTTAAGACATGCATGAATCTAGCATCTGGGTTTGGTGGAGGTATAGCTAGTAATGGGAATGTGTGTGGAGCTCTGACTGGAGCAATCATGGCTCTAGGGCTAAAGTACGGAGGATCAATGATGGAGGAGAAAGTCTTTCAGGCCTCAAACACGCTTCTCGGAAATTTCACCAAGCTTCATGGTTCGACGCTATGTAGAGAACTGATCAAATTCGACTTAGCCGCTGCTGAAGACCTGAAAGAAGCCTTCGAAAAGGGTGCATTCGACAACTGTCCGAAATATGTTGAAGATGTGGCTGAGATTCTTGAAACCCTAATCTAGTTTGGTTGCTATTTGATTTTGAGAACCTATATCACTTGCTAAACCAATCACTCTCTTGACTCTTAGTATCTCGGAGGTCCCCTTTGTACAACATTGAGAGCCTCCTCCATTTTACCTTTCCATATTACCTCTACGTACCAGGTTGAACCATATTCAGCGCATACATCAATCCATGAATCTTTCTTTGAATCTCCAGTTGATACCCCCATGCACACAATATCAAAAGGATCTTTGCTTGTTCGGTGCTTTGTAACGATGTTTGCTATATCCTCATAATCTGATAACTCCAAATCACCACGATGGCCCAACGGAAATACACCTTCGTACTTGACAGCTCTTTCAAAAGGCTTCTTCAATGGCCACGACCCTGCACACCAGATTGGTATTCTTGGTTTTTGAATTGGTATTGGCTTGAAAGTTACTTCATCGAACTGGTAGTGCTTTCCCTGGAATGAAAAAGGTTCGCCGCTCCAAAGACCGGTAATTATGTCCAATGACTCATCAAGCTTCTCCGCCCTTAATCTTGCACTCGTGTCCTCACATTCGAACTCGGCGTCAGATGGACCACCCAGACCAACACCAAGAATTAGACGTCCATTGGAGAGGACGTCAAGAGATGCAGTTTCTCGTGCAACTTTTTGTGGACGTCTTCGAGGAAGTGGAGTAACAGTGGTTCCTATTCGAATTCTTTCTGTAACAGCAGCTATGCCTGATAGTGTAATCCAAGGATCAGCAACACCTTTTTTGAATCCAGTTTCAGGATTAATATGATCCCACATAAAGAAGCCATCCCATTTGCACTCTTCGGCTTCTTTAGCCAATTTCACAAAATTTCTAGGATCCCCATCCAAAACATAATTCGAAATATAGATTCCATATTTCATCAAACCTCACCAAACCAAGAGGTCTTGCCTAACACTCTAGAACAAGTATCTAACTCTCAACAAAACCGAGTTGTCCTGCTCATTTCTATCCCATTTTCAATTTGCAGGTACTGGTTTGAACTTGAATACGACTGCAATTAGAAGCACAATGATACCTGCTAAGGCAATCATTGCTGAGAGCATGGGTGGATCTGGGAGTGGACTTCCCGCGGTAACAGTACGTGGAAGCAAGAAGGGAATTGCTGCTGAGCAAAGTATACAGATACCCAAGATAGTTGTAGCTTGAAACCTATTCATTGATCGCTCCCTCTCGAAATAGTCAGCTGTATGGTCAGAGGAAAGCAGGATAAATAGATTCAGTATGATTTGTGTGGAATATTACTTCAGTTGAATACTAGCAGGACTGGAAGAATCGAATATCCACTTAGTGCAATCGCTGTGATGTTTATCAGCACATGGATAATTCCCAAGGGCCACATGCTCTTCGATTTTCTATATAGAAAGATGTAGCCGATTGATATCAATGTCTGAATGGGAACAAACAGCTCACTGAATGGGAAAACGTATTGTCCCTCAGGAAGAACCAAGATCCAAAACAGAAGATGAATCAGACTAATTAGAGCGAGGTAAAGTAAGCCCCCGAGTGCAATCATCACCTTCCTCTTTTGACCCTCCTTGAAGAACTCTGCATAGGAGTCAAAGGTGTAGATCCAAATGAGTTGTTCAGAAAAGGCATTCACTGGAGCCCAGACCACAAGTGTGACTATGAAACCTAGAAGATTGAAGTCTGATACTCGCTGAAAAGTGATGAATTCGAATCCGATTAGAATTAGCTGAAGTATCAGTATCACCAAGAAGACGGAACTTGCATAACCTGCAAACTGCTTTCGAATTTCTCCCCGATTTATTTCATAACCAACTGCTCCCCGACGCCATCTCACGATTGCCCAGCAAAACACACCATAGTAAAGAATCAATGGAATCAGTGCTCCTGTTGCATTGAAGATAAATGCAGCAACGAATGGCAATCC
>JBHLQS010000301.1:0-2875 GCA_048883405.1 Candidatus Thorarchaeota archaeon | reverse complement strand
ATCCTAGTCAAGAGGCCTTTTAGATCTACGAGAGGACCTCCACTTCACCACCAAAGCACCGAATGGAACAATGGAGGCTGACATTAGTCCTATACTTAGATATGTAGCCAGCTTCACTTTTCGGGTAACTGTCACACTGACATGTACTGTTTCCTCTCCGTGATAGAAGATTCGAAGTTTGAAGCCTGTGACAAAGAAGAGAAGATATGTTGCGTTCCGCCAGCCAAAAGTGAACATCACCTCTGACTGGTTTATGAGGCGTCTGACAGTTTCGCTGATGGTCTTCGTTGGAGTCTGATATGTAGTTATGGGCCATATCTCTCGTTGTCCAGAATCCGCACTCTGGTCGAACACGACTGTGATGTTTGCATACGTGGGATAGTCGATGCTCAGAGGGATGTCCGCACAGTCCTCAAGCTCAGGCCCTACAGAGTGCGTTGAATGGTCAGTCACATCGATGAAACCAACTGGCATGAAGAAACTCACTGCGCCTCCTAGAAGCAGAATCAGTCCAGTAATAGCCAGCACTCTGGAATGTAGCATCTACCCCATCTCTTTACTAAGATGATTATAGGAAGAATTACATATCAATGATGGCAATAGTTGTCGACAATGTTATTCTGAGGCGTTCTGTGGTTGAAATTCAGAAAGAAACTACTGATAGCAATTGCCTTCTGTGTGGTCCTCCAAGTGATAGGCTTCTATGTACTGTTTCAGGCGTCCGGAGATTCCTTCTTGACTCTCACTGGAGGGGCGGCTGTAGTAGTTGGACTTGTCGGAGACGTGTTTATTGTATTCTTGGCATATCTTTCTAGCAAAAGGTATGAGCAAGTACAGTAATCGAGTGATCACATGCCCTTCCTACACGTGTCCGAGTCTGCACACTATTGAACCGATGAGGACTGAGAAGGACCCAAGTGAGAAAACTCCTGACAAGATTGGTTATCGCGACTCGGACCGATTGCATGAGTGAAGTATAGGATTAATCCAATGATGAATGTCAGATAAGAGCGAATTGCAGAATCAATCATATTCATAGTCCATGTCATGTCCCTTCCTTGTACGAGAATAAAACGCCCCCATTAAATTGAAACTCTGAGAGAGAACCATCCAAGTGGGACTAGTGGGTAGGACTGCGTTCCCATACTAGCAATGATTTGAGAGATGCCAGATTGCCAGTCTATTAATCAACGATAATTATTCGCCTCCTATAAAAGAAGACCCCAACCATCACAACTCCTGCTACAGTGACACCTATGGCGGCAAGCAAAACCACATCTACAGGTTCAGGGTCCAAAGGAGGTGTTGGAATTCTGTCAGTGAGCGTCTGAGGATACCTATCAACACTTCCAGCCGAACCAGGAATTGTGTAGTTGTTTCCTTCTGAAGAATCGTAGTCATGCCACCAGTTTCCAATCCTAAGCTCTTCTGAGTCCCACGTATTATTGAGTCCATCGTCAAATGCATTGCCATCCACGTTCCATCCTAGCGCATTGCCATAGATGACATTATCCGACCCGGCCGCCAGATATATCCCGTAGCCATAGTTGTCGTAAATCGCATTGTTAGTAATAGTACAGCCATAAATGGAAGCCCCGAAGGTCACTACAATCCCACCACCTATGTTTCCATGGACTATGTTGCCACTGATTTGGCTGGAGTTTGAGTTCATGAGCAGAATGCCACCCCACGGGTAGTAACGGTATGAGTTGTTGTATATATCGCAACGAACGATGGAACACCCTTCCGAGAACATGACCCAGATGCCGCCAAGTGGTTCGTGGTGAATCGCTGCATTAACTAGCAAGATGTCCTGACAGTACATCATTGAAATGCCACTCGAAGAGTTGTGAAAATCGCCCCCAGCGATTTGAATACCCTCGCATTCCACTAAGATGACCTGTCCATAGGCTGTGCCATCGAGAGTAATATCTGATTGATTATAGAAATAGCCTAACTCTTTCTGGTTCACTGTATTATCTGAAACATCATGAACATAGCTGGACTTGTTAATACCCTCCAAGACAAGACCACAGTTTTCGAACTGATTCTTTGTTATCCTACAGTCGAATCCGTTGGATAATGATATTCCTCGAGATGTCAGGTTGATGAACATGTTGCTAGAAAATGAACACCTCTCGGGGTTTTGCAGCGTAACTCCAGAGTAGCCACCCCTTATCTCATTGAACTCAAAGATGCAGCCCACCGTCAAGTGACCAGACAGGCCAATATTATTGTTGTAGAGCCTGTTATTCATGGTTGTGCAGTTCTCTGATGCAAATTGGTCTCCGATAGCAACCGAGTTGTCATAGATATGGTTGTATTCGATTGTCCAGTTGGCAGAACCTCCGACCTCAACTGCAGGATCTCCCCACTCGCCGCGATGGTCGTATATGGTGTTATTCGCAAGGACCGAGCTATGACCATATCCTCCGATCTTGCACCCCCCTAGTGGGTTGCTGTGAATTGTGTTGTTAAGGATTCCAGTGTCAATACACCAGTATGCATAGATTCCCATATTGTTCTCAAAGATGGTGTTGAACGAAACCATGCAGTCGTAGACTTCAGCCAAGTCAATCCCTGAGAAACAGCCTGTCACCATATTGTGTTTGGCTAAAGAGTTGTTCACTCTCCAAAGGTTAATCCCACTATCCTTTTTTGAGATAGAGCAATCTATGACTAGCCCGTTAGTCGCATTTGAGATGACTATCCCACTTGTCTGGTTATTATCCACAGAACCGATGACACAATCCCGTACCTCGAAGTGACTCCTCGTTCCTGTGATACTGATACAAACTGAGTTAGAAGTGATGTTCAGACCCTCAATGACAAAGGGAGCTGACTCGGTTCCGCTGCCAGTGAAGCCTGCTGCAAT
>JBHLQS010000300.1:0-2882 GCA_048883405.1 Candidatus Thorarchaeota archaeon | reverse complement strand
CTAGCCTGCAAAGTCATCTCAATTAATGGCCAACCAGATGGTCATTTTCCTGGAAGAGTGTCTGAGCCTGACAAGGAGTCGCTCACAGATCTCACCAAAGTGGTCAAGGATACTGGTGCAGATCTTGGCATTGCACACGATGGCGATGCAGACAGAGTCGTTTTTGTTACAGAAGAGGGAGAGGTGATTAGGGGAGACAGGATTATTGCGCTCCTATCGCGAGAAGAACTCAAACTATCCAAGGAAAAGCCCATTGTTACAACTGTGGACAGCTCAAGAGTCGTTGACGAAACTGTCATGAAGGCTGGTGGGAAGACAATTAGAACTCCTGTGGGTGATATTCAAGTCGCTCTCAAGATGAAAGAGACCGGCGCTGCATTTGGGGGAGAGGCGGCGGGTGTGTTCATCTTCTCAGAGTTCCACAATGCTCCAGAGCCATTTCTGACTGCGTGCAGGATTCTTGATTTAATGGCATCTACTAGGAAAACCTTTGGAGAACTAATCGCTGAAATCCCGCTCTATCCACTACGAAAGGCCAAAGTGAAGTGTGAGAATGTGAAGAAGGGCGCTGCAATGCTAGCCCTCGCAAAATCACTGCCAGAAGCAATGGAAGATACGGAAGAAGTCATTACAGTGGATGGAATTGGCATCTCGCTCAAAGCAGGATGGGTTCTTGTTAGACCATCCGGAACTGAACCAGTCATTAGAATCACCTGTGAGGCTCCTTCTGATAAGCAAGTGGAAAAATGTCTTGCAGACGCCAAGGCAGAAGTGGAGAGAGTCACGGGCAATATATGAAACTCAGCTGCACGCGGAATATGTTTATAGACAAAACGCCCACTTTCAGGCGCTAAAGGGGTCAATGAAATGAGCAAAGATGGCGAAGACTTCATTATGGATGAGTTTGAATGGGCTTTGAAAGACCCAACAGAAGAGAAACTACGTGCTCTCGGAGAGGTCGTCAGTATAATCACAACCAAACTCACAGAAGCTGTCAGTAAAGTCATGGAGGATGTCTACGAACTCCAGACTGAGCTATCCAAACTCGAGTCTTCGTTTGATGCCAAGATTAGCGCGCTACAAAGATCCGGTGGCGCTGCAGCCGGTCCTTCACCAGCAGCGGCTGCAGCAGGCGGTGAACCTATAGCTTCAGCCCCCATTGCCAGAGCCCCACCTCCAAGGGCACCTTCAGGTCCAGGTGGAATGATGGGCGAACTCAAAGCGTTACTGGCTGCTAGAAGACGAAAGGCAGAAGGAACTTGATAGAAGCCACCCTTAATGCCTCAGACTAGCTTATCAACTGCATTTTTCGGGTAGAATGGACCCGCGTGGGTGGGCAGAGTGATTACAAATGCTTCTGCTCTATCGCATGCAGCTTGAACTCCTCTTAGACGTGTTCTTGCATCATACAGATTCAAGTAGTATTGGTCGGACTTAGGAATCTGGGATTTGTGTTCTCTCAAGGCTTGAAGAGCTACGTCGTAGGTGTTCCCAATATCGACGTGTACATTGGGCATTGAAAGGAGACTATTGACCTCCATATGGTAGATTCGTTCGACTCGATGTGCATTGTCAAAGATTGTCGTGTGTGAAGCCCATTCCACAGCATGTGCGACTACCTTTGCACACTCGAGATGGTTTTTGTTATAGTCCTCCAGGGAATGTGTAATCACGACGGTTGGACGCGACTTCAAGATTGCACCAATCACTTCATTTGTCAAGGAAGAATCGATAGCGAAGTCATCTCTCTCACTGAGATACAGATGTCGAACTCCTAAGACCCCACACGCTGCCTTGACCTCGACGTTCCGAGTGTCATTGCCTGTCATGCAGTGAACATCAACTGGAACTCCTTGCTCCACATGCTTCCTGATTGTCCCTCCAGCTCCTAGGGTCTCATCATCTGGATGTGCAACGACCACAAGGATAGAGTGCTTTGATAGGCTGCTCATAAGGCCGCTAAGATTGCGGTTGCTAATCAAGCTTTGGCACATCACAAGCCATTAATGCGAGATGCATGGAAAATCGAATTGATGTCCAAACCATTCCCCTTAAAGGGGCTTTCCATGGTGTTCTCAAAAGGTGTAGCGATTGAGGATTGGAGTCAATCTATTCCCCTCAGTGGGCGGTTCAGGATACCTTGCCACAAGACTTGGTCAGAAGCTGGCAGGTAGAAACCATATCATTCACTTCATAACCTACCAGCGGCCTTTCTCTCTGATGTGGGAGCAAACAAGCGGTGTCTATGTTGACCTTGTTGACCGATTTGATTATCCTCTGTTCAAAAACATTGGAATTCCCTATAGCATGGCACTCACATCCAAGATTATCAAGACAGTGAGAGACGCAAAGCTAGACCTGATACATTCTCATTATGCAATCCCGCATGCAATGTCAGCATACATGGCACGCGAGATAATTGGTGTCCCATATGTCCTGACGCTTCATGGATCCGATGTGCATACACTAGGGCTAGACCCTGCATATCGGCCAGTTGTCAAACACACAATTGAGAAGGCTGATGCAGTTACAGCGGTTTCTGAATTTCTGAAAAAGAAGGCTCACGAGGAGCTTGGCATTGAGCGTGAGATCAATGTGATACCGAATTTCATCGATGTTGTACAGTTCAAACATCGTAACGGAACTAGACTCATGGTTGAGAGTGGATGTGTATCAGTCCGAAAGACGGAAGAAGCAAAAGAGCTAGATCCGGAAGCCAAAATCCTCCTACACGCCTCCAATTTCCGCAAGGTCAAGCGAGTGGTTGAACTGATAGAGATAATGAGAATCGTTGCTGACCATTACCCCAAGGTGCGCCTTATCATTGCAGGAGACGGACCTACTCGAATCGAAGTAGAGAGGAAGATTGAAGCTCTTGACCT
>JBHLQS010000299.1:0-2894 GCA_048883405.1 Candidatus Thorarchaeota archaeon | reverse complement strand
ACCAATAGAAACCTAAAGATGCCCCACGTCAAAGCCAGCGCCATCGTTATGCTCATGAGCGTGCCTAGAATATACCAATCGGCGCAGGCACGATCGTCTGTTCCTCTACTCGAATATCTGAAAATTGCTTTACCAGCCACTATGACAGAGAGAAAGCTTAGAATTGACGCATATGTTAATGCAGCGTCATAGTAAGCAATCACGACAGCCAGAAATATGAGACTCCTCTCAGCATATCCTATAAGATAGCCTCCATGCTTCAACCCTCCGCACTTGGAGGCAATGTCCTCACCTACCTCTTTCCCTATTCCGCCAAAGACTAAGTCAATCAGTAGACCTGGCAAGAAGAGAGCCAGCAGGTACCCAAAGAGAATTGTCAAGAAATCTGAATAGAACGTGAGTACTGGAGAAACCCAGATTAGATACAGCGCAATGCTACTCACCAGAGCTATTACCAGACCCAAAATCCGTTGAACCATTCTCATGAAAACACCACAATCTAATACTGAATCACATTCAAGTCACACGTTATAAGTTTACCTTATTAGTAAACAAGATAAAATGTTGATAAGAAAAGGAAACATATAAGAATGTTAACCAAAACGATAAACTCATTTCCTCGACTCAATAACAGGATGTGGATTGGCGTACGTGTTGCCTGCCCTTGAGAAGGTACAGACTTTGGCGCACACAGAACATTTCTACTCAAGTTTTCCGGGCCTGAGGTCAATTCTATGAAGAACTCGCTCCGCATGTTTGGTGCAAAGTTTAAAGCCACAAAAGGCCATTTCATCATAGGTCTGTGGCATCGCGAGGGAATCGTGATGGGGAAGAGAAGGAGTATAGAAGCTAGCCGAAGGGTGCGCTTTGCAGCCATAGCGGTCAGCCTGATTGTATTGATGAGCACTGTGAGCATAGTCGCGATTGGAATTGTCACCTTTGCAGGGTTGCCTACTCAGGAAGATGTTCTCATTCTGAGGGTGGGTGATTCAAAGGAAATAGCATCTGCCTCTGCGACACTTGCGGAGAACCTCAAATCTCACAATGAGATTGTGGAATCTCAATGGAATTCTGCAGATTGGGGAGGAATGAGTCAACCGCAATCTGTGAATCAGGGTACAACCCCTGTTGTTACGCAGACTCTCATGCCGCCCATTGACTACAAAGAATCGGAGGTTGACCTGGACAATTTAGCTGAAACTATAGGAGAGTATCAAGCTTCATTCTTGGTAGTTGTTGCTCATGGGAGTAGTGAGGGAATAGCCGACTATCGATCTTCAGCAACATGGGAGGATATTGCACACTCGATTAGAAATGGACGAGTTGATGTTCCAGTGTTCTTGTCCTGCTATAGCTCTGAAATCGAAGAATATCTACCAGCTGCAATCGGATTTCCAGGAGAGGTTGACGCACAGATTGCAGCGATAGCACTGAGTGCATCAATAATTGCTGCATTTGACGGAAGTCAATCCGAGATTGCTGGGATGACTAGTCAGTTTATCGACAGAGTAGCCGCCCTCGAAGCACGCCCTGAGTCTTATGAGCCCCTAGCCAATTGGAGAGCCATTCAACGCACCGTTAACACAATTATGGTGGCCACACCTGCTCCAAAGACATACTGGACCGACTCAGCAGTCGCACTCAAGGTCATGGGCATGATATTAGGTGTTCTTCTGCTCATTATTCTAGACAATCTTAGTGCGTCGGCGGCCAAGATTCTTGGCGTTCTTGCTGCAACAGTTGTCGCAGTCAGCTGTGTCGTGGGGATAATAGGAGACCTTACTGGACTATCACAGATGTTCAAAGTGAGAATACTCTGGGGAACAATCGACCTCTGGCCCTTGGTCAAGATTGCTGTAGGTCTGCTTGTATGTGGATTTATTCTTGCATTTGGGACTCCCCTCATTGCACTGATGAACCTCGCTGTCAGAAATGGTGCAGGTCTAATACTATACTCCTTGATGACGTATTTCTTCTCAAGTCTGAGCTACAACTCAATCTTTGCGGCAATCGCTCGGATATTTGGCAATACGTTAGGTGATCTGACAATGCCAATCTTCTTGTTTCTCTTTGGATTATTCGGTATCAGCCTGACCTATAGCGAACGACGCCTGGTTAGAACATGTGTATATCTGCTCTGCGTGATATTCATATACAGTGCTGTGGACCACCTCTTGAGCGGCGCTAGTGAGATTTTCGATGTGAACAAGTCCATAAGTGATTCAATGTTCAGGACCCTTATTATCTGGAATATTTGCTGTTGGACTGTGGACTGGGCAATGTGGCTCGGAGGAGCGTAGAAAGGAGATGACACTGAAAGGCTGGAGTGTGACCGCTCAATGAATGATGAAGATCTTGGGGAAATCAAATTCAAAGGGGATGCGGCAACAGGTCATGCACTGAAGATCATCCTTTTGCTTTTGGTCTTTATATTGCCATTTATCCTCATCTTTCTACTGCAGGGACTCATGATTGACCTGTGGGGTGATCCCAGTCCCACAAGCCCATTTTATCTGGCTCTTATTGGTGCCTTGCTAGTCTGGTTCGCAGCTGGATATGCAATCATCATTCCCCGAGTTGGACAACGAATAGACGCACGCTACGGCATCAACTGAGAGATCCGAATGGGATTCATCGTCAATTAATCGGCGAAACAAGACCTGACTCTAGTTTCCAAGAGTATAGCTGGCCATATCTTAAAGCAAAAGTAGGTAGTACAGGCTAAGCTACCGTGGGGGCCATCTACAGGAACTGCCCCTTTGTCCCTCAATAGGTTTCACGAAGAAGAATTGAATTCTATTCTATATTCCGACCGCTGTTTTCAAATGTTTGAATGACTAGATTTTCGAGTGTATTATGAATGCAGGAGAAGAGAAGAGCATCGATTACGACTC
>JBHLQS010000298.1:0-2905 GCA_048883405.1 Candidatus Thorarchaeota archaeon | reverse complement strand
ATGGACTGAAACCGGTTATGAATACCTTCATGGATTTATGCCAGTCATCCATCTTTCCTGCTTTCTCGACCCATTCCGATCGAAGTCCCTTGAGCTCGTTGAAGTCCTTAATAGCGTCCTCAAGAACCGTGGCCTCAGTTAGGTCAGTCTCAAGCTTCCTGAGCTTCTCGAGCGGGAAGATGAGCTTACTGAAGTCTTTGGGATGCTTTTCATAGACTGCTTCAATTGTTGAGTAATACTCCGATTGCTTCTTGATCTCTTCTTGATGGGCTTCTCCATCCTTTGTTGCAATCCCCTTTATGACCTGCAACATTTCATCCTGGATGTTTGCCAACGTAAGACAGACGTCAAGCACTTCGAAGATGTGCTTTGAATCCTTGCTGAGTTGGTCTGGAACCTGTTCCAGAAGCCCCTTTAGACGCCCAACAAAGTCAGACATACCTTGTTCCTCAAAGATGGAAACAGCGCCTTGGATCTGGCGGTAAGCCTCTTCTGCTCGTTTCTTAATCTTCTTGTGTACGTCTGGCGAGGTTGTTAGGCCCATGAGTTGGTCAAACGAATCAGCTGCAGATTCCAGTTCTTCCGGAGGAGTCTCCCGCAATTTCTTCAGTAGCTTGAGCTCATTTTTGACTGGGACTCCAATCGCGTCTGCTTGATCGAATGATTGCTGAAGTTTGACGACTTCTTCCTTCAATGACTCTATGACTTCTGCACTTATTTTGTGCTCATAAAGCTCAACCATTTTCCTCGCGATGGCAGGTAGACTAAAGACCGTATCAGCAGCCACGCCAACGCTGTTCAATTCGCTGATTGCCTCTTGAGCCTCCTTTGGAATCTCAACACCAGCTCCCATCAGCTTTGCTGCTGCGAGTCGAATCTTGACTCCAAGCCTGTAGCGGAGATTCTCCAATGCCTCTTGTGCCTTGACCAGAATTGTGTCCTTGATTGTTCTCATTTCGGACCTGATTTCACCGAAATCGTTGAGTTTTTCAATCCGCATGGAGCCTTCATCGAGCTCGGTAATGATTGGCATGAAGATCTCCGCGTATGCAGGCTTGATAGTCTGAAGGTCCTCAACAATGACTTCAATCTCCTGCTTGCACGCATCACGGAATGTAGCAACTCCATCTTCGACAGCAACACGCAGACTAGCAAGTGACTGAAGAAGATAGACGATACTCCCATCAAGTTCTTCGACCTTTGGTGCTTTCTTACTGAGTTGAGCATAATCAAGCACACGATCAGCTGAGGTGGCGAGTTCATTGAATCTGGTGATGTATCCTCGAATGGTATCAGTCAGGTTCTTTCGGTATTCCTCACGCATCCCATTTGCTTTCACATAGGTTGCAACCATGCCATCAATTGTTGGCTTCTTCATGGACGTCCTAGTGTCCGCAATCCACTTTTTGACCTTGGCGACATCCTTGATTCCCGTGTCATCTGGAGCATCCAAGGCCTTCTCAATTTCTTCGATTACTTCCTCCACATGGTCCTTCAGAGAGATATTGACCTGGGACTCCCATTCGACCATCTTCTGATATCCAGATAGCTGAGTAGCAACATCTTCAGCCTCCACACCAACGATTGGTGCTTCAGGTATAATTGCAGCTGTGACAGGAATGCCTCCCTCAACAATCTTGGAGGTCACTTCATGTTTCATATTGATAATCCTGTCGCGGAGTAGATTCGACATCTTCAATTTCGCGGAATGAAGCTGATTCTCCAGAGCAATGAGTGATGTTAGGTTCGTTGTATTTGAAGAGTCTCTGGCAATGATTCTGAGCTGCTGTCCAAAATCCATTGGAAGCTCTAGGCCCAATCTAGATGCTGTTTCAACCGATGCCTGTAATGACTCTACTTCAGTTATCAAAGCAGTAGCAATCATCTTGCTTACTTCGTCTTTTCGCCCATCAAGATATGTACGTTCAGCTTTCAGCTTCTCAGATAATCCAATGATATCCCCGACTGGCAGTTGGGCTACCTCTTCGTATGACAGAGTCGAGGCGACCTCCCCCCTGTCTATGGTTATGTGTCTCTCATAGGTTTCAACGATCCGCTTGCTTTCATCTAGAAACTCTTTGACTTCTCTGGCTAGATCTTGATGAACACCGAGAGTGATTTTTGAGAAATTCTTTGCAAATGTCAAGAGGGTCTCCAGGTCTTTTACATCCCCGGTTCCTGTAGATGGAAATGTTAACGCGCTGATTGCTTTTGCTTCATTAGGTCTCTCTGCCTGAAGCTTTGGAAGAACTGCAGCTGTTTCTCGATGCTCCTTTCGCAGCAGGTCTGAGAAATCCCTGACTGCTCGCATGAAGTCCTCTTCAAGAGCGCTAGCAGCCTTCTCCATCTGTGCCACTAGCTTTCTCTTCTTCATGAAACCTGCTGAACCTGCATCACTCTCGAACTTTGCGAACTTCGCCAGTGTATCATACAAATGGCGCACGGTTCTGTCAGTTTGGTCTTCAAGGGATTTGTTGAGCTGAATCAACATTCCTTTAATTTCAGCGACCTTGTCGATTTCGCGTCTCCATGCGTGACTATCCAAAATGACTACCTCCAGCCTGGGGATTGTTATCTTCTATTTTTCGAGCTATAAAAGTATGTTTCGCGCATTGCTCCATAAACTAACAATTCCTTTTCAACAAATCCCGCGTGGACTCCAGAATGCGCAATTTGGCCCCAATTTGAGTTTTATACGGAAAGAACCAAACACTTAAGCACTAGAGCAGAGGAAACGAGATAGAATTATGCCCATCTCTGCAGGAGGCAGCAAAGGTGAGGCTTTACCACTTGGTCATGAAGTCATTGCCGTCTTAGAGGCGGATGCAGTTCATATTGTTCATGATGAGAGGTTTCTATACGCTGCCTGTAGAGACCTGAAGGTAAGAGTCTGGTCAAAGGAAGA
>JBHLQS010000297.1:0-2905 GCA_048883405.1 Candidatus Thorarchaeota archaeon | reverse complement strand
GTGGATCCAATATTCTCTGGAGAGGACCTCAATCTCCAGCTGTCGCCTGAAAGAGACTGGGATATTAAGTGGCATGACTACCGATTGAAACTTGACGGGGAAGGATGGGGCTCACTAAAAGCAACAGTGATTGAATATCTTGGCAGACTAACAGGTCGCCACAAATTGGCAGGTCAGAGAAGTTTCTTGGAGGCTTTGGGTATACCAGAGTTCAATGGTTTCGATGGTGACTTGATTCCTATCATTGAATCCATAGATGGCATTGAAGGTTTCAACCAGCTCATTGATAATCTGTACCAGATAATGGTTGAGCGCCTACGCGAGCAAGTTGCATCCAAGGGGAACACAGTTCTACTTGATATCGAACGAATGCGCAAGGGGATGGCAGCTGTATTAATCACAGACATTGCTAAGCGTCGCAGAGAAGAGATTCTTGAAACAACAGTGCAAATCTCTGATGGAATAGTGGACCTAGAGCCCCTTCTCCTCACTGCCTACGGATTTGTGATATTGACGAAATTGAAAATGCCCCTTGAGATTTCCACTTTAGATGTGGAGAAGGTTCAGAAGGAACTGAGCTATATTGACCTCTCTTTCAAGACAACGACAGAGAAAATAACCAGCTATCCAGTCACCACGTCTGAGGATATGAGGCAATATCTAAAACGAGTCTATGCAGAATCTTTGAAACAAACGCCCCGTAGGGCTAAAGGGATTACTGATTGAACTGCCTTGCTTTACCAGCGTTTTCTAGTTCTGCTTCTTCGCGTTCGAGTCCACGCCTTCTTAATATGATGAGCTCGGTGACGTGCCTGGGATGAAAACACCAGCAGGTTATCCGAGCGGTTATCTCCTCTCATCTTATTCCTATGATGAACTACTTCACCTGAACGAAGTCGTCGTCCCAACTTCTTTTCAGCAACCCACCTGTGTACAAGCTTCCCAGAATCCTTGAAGCGGAGATACCCATTGCTATCTTTGTACGTTTTTCTACCCATATGCTTGAGTTATCTAGTACACCTAATAGTTGTTATCACTCTATGAACTGGCGGAGAGGGCAGTCAAAATGCTTTAGTAGAGTTGTGTCAAAAAGCAATGCGGTGGGTTGCTAGCAGGGATCTGGTATTTTGCTATCAAAGATACCACACCCAACGAAGCCTTGCTGGCTCTCACCTCTTGGAGCTAGATCATGTCATCTAGTTACCAGTCTGTTCTACGCCGCTAATTTAAAGCCCCCTCTATTCGGGAGCGCTGTCTGCAAGATGCTTCATTGTCGCTAGAACTCGAATCACATCGCTGGCACTTACAACGCCGATAATCGCATCTCCTTCAATGACAGGGAGACACCTGACACCTGCCTGATCCATTACAGCTATGGTCTGACCCAGGTCAGCATCTGGACTTATTGTGATCACAGGACTTGTCATTACATCCTCGACAGTGAGTGAACCATATGCATCGTCCGAGAGCAGTCGTGCACCAATAATCTCCTTCCTTGTTATCATTCCCGCCAGGACATCGCCCCTCGTCACAATGAGACTGCCTATGTCCTCAGCTGCCATAAGCTTGGCCGCTTCTTTTACCGGTGTGTTAGCCTCTGACGTGACAATCAGAGACGTCATAAAGTCTCGGACCTGCACCTTTGTTCCTCCATTGCAGTACGTGTTGAATGAGTTACATCTCCGAGCTTTTCTTCTCCGCTCGGGTCTGTTTCAGGACGAGCTTGGCCAGCTTGTCAAATACGTCAGTGACAGCCGCTCCAGTCTTTGCGCTCGTTTCATAGTAATCAGCTTGAAACCAGTCACGTAGCATCAACCCGGGTTCTACGGGGACTATTCTACTATCCAATAGATCTACCTTGTTGGCTGCAATCACAACAGCCGCATTTGGACACGTTTCACGGAATGATTCGAACCAATTGTTCATAGCCATGAACGTTTCAGGACGTGTCACATCATATGCAATTATAGCTCCGGATGAACCCTTCATAAACTGTCTACGCAACTCTCGATAAGTGGTCTGACCCCCCATGTCCCAGACTATCAACCGTACTTGCCTGGTCTGGCCCTCATCATCGGTTACGCTAACATCCTTAGAAGCAAAGGTGGTTCCAATGGTCTGCTTATAGTCTTCGTCAAATGAGTTCTCAGTGAACCTTCTAATTAGTGAGGTCTTGCCGACGGCGGCCTCACCCAGAAGAACTACTCGAAACTTGAACTCATCAGACGAATCATCTGAGGAGTCTGCTGCTGAGGGTGTTGGACCTTCCGTCATTCATTGGTGCCCCTTTTCAGGGTGCGCTATGCACCTGATGCCAGAATCTCCCTGCTAGTTCTTATATCTTTTCTGCGGGGGGTAGCTAGGGA
Source organism: Candidatus Thorarchaeota archaeon (assembly GCA_048883405.1). Classification (GTDB taxonomy): domain Archaea; phylum Asgardarchaeota; class Thorarchaeia; order Thorarchaeales; family Thorarchaeaceae; genus SMTZ1-83. Next base: position 539 of record JBHLQS010000297.1, on the reverse strand, counting down.
GTCTTTTGACCCCACTACCACTTGCCATCTCTTGGAAGGAATATCTCAAAGGCCAAAGTGGGCGTGCCAAGTTCAAGATTCGCGAGGACTTCCGGAGAAACTTCTCCAAACAGGCCAATTGGTTCCCCATCCAGCAGAATATCGGCACTTCTTCCCTCAATGAAGGTCTGGTCCTCACGTCTTCTGTAGGAAAATCGTCCATCTAATCCCAGGTTCCTCATGAGAAATCCGATGTCAGTGGCCAGGTCTGTGATGTTGACAGCTGTATCTGTAACAAGCCCGCACACAGATGGGATTTGCTGAATTCGAGTTTCCATCATCTCATCAGGAATTGCGATATCTCCCACCTCGAAGATCTTCTGCGGATATTCTGCATGTTGATTTTGAGTGGCAAATCCAAGAGCAATGGGGAGCAATGAGTTCCTCAGAACTGAATAGTCCCTGCTCTTAGGATTTCCAGTGACGACCAAAGGTCGGTCTCTGAGCACTTTGCTATTCAATAAGTCCGGGGAACTCATGATGTAATTCATAATCTCTTG
>JBHLQS010000296.1:0-2906 GCA_048883405.1 Candidatus Thorarchaeota archaeon | reverse complement strand
ATGGTCAGTGGGAGGGAAAGCAGATTGTATCTCGTGGATGGATTGATGAGGCAACTTCGCCTTTTGTGAATACGACATTGAGAGAAGCTCCTGGACTCATTGAGAGTATCGGATATGGTTATCAGTGGTGGGTTCATTCAGAATTGGGGGCGTACTCGGCGTTTGGATGGGGTGGACAGTGCATAATAGTGGTCCCCGAACATGACATCGTCGCAGTCATCACTGCAAGAAGTTCTGATCCATCAATATACGCTAGCAGGATTCTTACTCAATGGATTCTGCCTGCGACTGGAGAGGAAGTCACAGTGCCGAAATATTCTGATCCATTGGCGCAATACATCTTTGGAAGTTCTGCAGGACTGTTTTTCGGCCTCATAATAATCACAATGCCATTACCTATTGCTCTGATTCTGGTCAAGGAACTGCCTGAGGAACCCACGGATGATTCCTAAGAAGTGTTCTCACGGCTTCTCTCTCCAACTTGGGCTGATCGCAAAGGAAACCTCTGAGAATCCTTATCAGTTGAGGGTCTAACTTTGGGTCCAGTACAAATTGGGCGGCTTGGTTGTGCGTATACTACATAGTGACTCCTTTGACATGGATAGGGTAAACGCATTCATGCAGCAACAGTCTCGAAGAAAAGGAGTCCTGAGAAGAGAGTTAGTGGAAGAAACAGCGGTTTTCCCCCCGCTGCTAAGACCTTTCAGAGAAGTCATATGGTATCTGGGGGAAAATGCTTCGGATTGCCGGTCATTAATCGACGAATCCATCTCACGGGCATCTCTCACGCCAGACCAGCAACTCCTTCTTTGGAGACCCCGATATGCACATTTCGGCTGGATTGAGGACAGGCAGAGCACCCATAACACAGCCAATTCCGATCTTGAGGATTCCAGTGTCCAAGCACTAGTTGACGACCTGCTAGCACGCAGAATGACTGCGCAAAGAAACCTAGACGATTCTGAAGATGAAGTCAGGAAATCACAAGCTGACAAAAGAGCGGCCTTGGCATTCCTCATACCTAGGTTGCCTGGCTCTATTAGGAGGCAGGGAGACATGGAGGAAGTACGTCGACCTAATCAGGGAATTCTTGTCGCTTCATCTTTGGTTATGAATTGTCCACAGAACAGTAGAATTATCCGAGGCAAGCTCGGTTCACGCTTTTGGGTGCATACAATCATGACGGAGTTTCGGAACCCTGAGACACGAAGTTCGAGACTCGTATTCCTCGAATTGCCAACAACCGCTTCATTGCGGGAAGCAGTTTCATTTGGTCGAGCATTGACTCGTCTTTGCCAGCTGAATGAGGATGTTAGGAGCCTTGTCCATCGACAATTTTCAGACTTTGGTTCGACAGATTCCTAGGATTATCTTACGCAGAACGAAAGTATATTGAGGGTTGGAATGTTCGAAATCCTTAAACATGTGGTTTCCACCTGTTTTCTACTGCATTCCTGGGAAGGCTTGCTCTTTCCGGTGACACGCAGGAGTGGAGAGAATATTATGAAAAAGCAACAGATTGCCTGTCTTGTTCTAGCAGCTTTCCTTGTGCTTCCTGTTGCAGGTGTGCCCGTCGTAGCGCAGATGGACGTTACGCCCGAGTTGAGCTTCCCATTATGGACGCTCTCTTGGGATGATATCAGTGTGGCAACCGGTACAGGAATCAAAGTACTGCTTGATGAAATAGGCATTAATGTAGACGTCGTGATCAAAGATGACGATCCGATGTATGAAGGAATCTACCAGGAACCTAGGTTGTTCGAGATGTACGAGATGAGTGAAGGTTTTGGCACTGTGCCCGACCGACTCTGGTCCTTCTGTCACTCGGAGAACATCGTTGACTGGGGCAGCAATCCATTTGGTCTTAGCAATGCAACATTCGATGCAGCCATAGAGGACTTTCTTGGTGCATCACCTTCCGAGGTTGCAGAGAAGGCTAGAGTGATTCAGGTGATGGCAAAGGAGAATATTGCCTATATTCCTCTGTTTCTATCAGATGACACTCATGCAATAAGAAAGGAATGGACCAACTATACACTGAAGAATGGTGGAATTTTCACCTCGTTCAATCCGCAGACCATGATTTTCATGTACAACACAAGCAATGTGAGAGTTGATACTGGACTTACCAAGACCTTCGTCATGGCATTTCCATCAGATATCGCTGAGCTGAATCCATTCTTCTGGCGCAGCGAGCGATCACATTGGTATGATATGCTCGTATACGACACACTCATATCGTACGACCTAGGGCTCAATCCGATTCCTTGGTTGGCCGAATCTTATGTTGTAGCAGACGATGGTATGCAGGTCAACTTCACACTCAGGTCAGGTGCAAAATGGCATGATGGCTATGATGTAACACCAGAAGATGTGAAGTTCTCATTTGAGTATATGAGAGACGGTCCAGAGGATGGTGTTGCATGGACCTTCATGCAGCACGTAACGGATATCACAATCGATGGGATGGTCATATCTGTGGACATTGACACACCATGGGCTTTTGCACTCAACGAGCTTGGCGAGATTTACATCCTGCCAAAGCACATTCGTGAGGGAATCCCGTCAGATGACGCTCGCTGGGATGATGCCACCAATGTCACAGGTGCACACTATGGTTCTGGACCATTCAAGTATAGCGTTCGCGTTCCGGATGAGTACACCACCGTTGTCAGAAATGACGATTGGTGGGGACCAGACAATCCATACGTTGGTCAGCTGCCAGATATCGAAGCGGTGCGAATTGACGTAGTTCAAGGACAGGATGCGCGAATTCTTGCGATGAGGAGCGGGGATGCTGACACCGAACGCTATGAAGTCTTCGGAGCATACGTGAACACAATCCTAAACGCTCCAGAGCTTGATCTCGTCACAGGACTTCCATCTCAATGGGACTACTACATTGG
>JBHLQS010000295.1:0-2911 GCA_048883405.1 Candidatus Thorarchaeota archaeon | reverse complement strand
GCTCCTGCTAGAGTCGAAGAAGTGAAGATTATTGTACACAGAGACGGAAACAGGGTGGCTTCTGTCACTGTTAATTCAGAAGATCGTGGCATCGCTATTGGTCGAGATGGCCGCAATGTTGCCCGTGCTCGTATCCTAGCACGAAGGCATTTTGATCTCACCAATGTTGTCATAGCTTAGGAAACTGAAGCGGCAGTGAACTGGGTTCTTATTAGTGTTCCAGAGAGTTTCTTCTAGGAGCGACCGTAGATGATTCTAAAGAATGAATGGCTGATTCCGTTGGGCGGCATCTGTCTAGCAGTGGCACTTGTTATAGACCATTTTCTCCCGGAGAATGGTATCCTGTCTTTCGTGATGGGCATACTGATTGGCCTGTCAATTACCCTGAATCTGGTTGGCCTGTACAGGTCTAGAAATGGATAGCAGAAGCGTCCAGACACGTCATTTCAGTCAGTTGCATTTGACAATGCTTTTAAGGAAACTCTAGTCCGAAGCCGTGGCCACCAAGAGTGAACACCATACATGGTGGATCCATCATCAAAAAAGAGGAACATCACCTTGCCACGAGGAAAGAGCCCCCTGGGCGAGTTTGCAGCTAGACCCCTTGTAAGGAAACGGAAGAGGTTCCGCTGGAAGAAAGCGTCCTACAAGAGGAGAGTACTGAAGCTCAGGCGAAAGACTGACCCACTAGAGGGCGCTCCACAGGCCGCGGGTATAGTTTTGGAGAAGGTGGGCATAGAGTCAAAACAGCCCAACTCTGCTATCAGAAAAGCTGTACGAATCCAGCTCTCAAAAAATGGGAAGCAGATTACAGCGTTCATTCCTGGTGATGGGGGCCTCAAGTACATCGATGAACACGACCAAGTGCTTGTTGAAGGAATCGGTGGTGCGATGGGTGGCGCAATGGGAGATCTTCCAGGTGTTAGATGGAAGGTTGTAAAGGTCAATGGTGTGGCCTTGGAGAGCCTCATCTATGGCAAGAAAGAGAAACCAATTCGTTAGGTGGTCATGATGGCTGAAGAAGAAACGACTGAGGTTGTTGAGGAGGAAGCTCCACCCGAGCCAGAGCCACATATCACGCCTGATCTATTGCTTTTTGGTAGGTGGGACTCAACAGAAGTTGAGGTCAATGACATTGGTCTCGCACGGTACATCTCCCTAAAGCCGGTACTAATCCCTCATACTGCAGGTAGACACGCCCACAAAAGATTCCACAAGAGTAACATTCCCATAGTGGAGCGTTTCGTCAACAAGCTACTCAATGCTGGCAGAAGAAAGGACAAGAGGACCCGCACCGGTCGAAATGCAGGTAAGAAGCTCAATGTCATCCACACTCTGAAGCGGGTCTTTGAGATTATCGATTACCGGACAGGTCTAAATCCCATACAGGTCCTTGTGACCGCCATCGAGCACTCGGCTCCTTCTGAGGAAACCACTCGTATATCCTACGGTGGAATGGCATACCCACGGTCTGTCGATGTTGCTCCTCAGAGAAGAATCGACCTCGCTCTCAGGTATCTGGCCGTGGGTGCAACTCGTTCCGCTCACAAGAATGCTAAGTCCTTTGAAGAGTGCTTGGTTGACGAGCTCCTTCTAGCATACAAAGGCGATCCGGCCAGTTTCGCAGTAGCCAGAAAGGAAGAGCGCGAGAGAGTTGCGCGCTCAGCACGGTAGACTCAGCGATGCATTTTCACTTTTCATCCGCTAATGATTACACTGTTTTGAATCAGAAAGTGATATAGTCAAGCTTCTGAAGTTTCAAAAACAGCAGACACAGAGGAACCAAAGATGTCCAAACAGACCTATGCATGGTTAGCGATACTCACCATAACCGTGCTATGGGCTTCATCTCTGATTCTGGCAAAGATTGTCTTTGTGGAACTAACACCGATCACCTTTGTGGCACTTCGATACACCTTGGCCTGTCCTATTCTTATCCCTGTGGTACTCTTCACGAAGCAACGACAAGAGTCATCAAACAATCCACGCGAATATTGGAAGCTCATCGTGGCCGCTGGACTAGCTGGTCCATTCCTCTCTCAGGTGATGCAGTACATAGCCCTAAACATGACTACAGCAAGTGACGCCGTACTGCTACTCAATTTCACTCCAGTCTTTGCTGTAATCACAGCAGCAGCGCTACTAGATGAACGAATAACAGCTGCAAAACTCCTTGGGCTGTGCATGGCAACATTTGGCGCAATCATGATAGTGCTAAACCCAGCTCCCGTGGATCCCATTATTAGTCCCACACGCTTGATAGGTGATATCATACTTATTGCCTCCACATTCTTCTTTGCCATTAATGGAATCATTGGAAAGGTTGCAGTGAAGTCTGTGGACTCTGTGAGTGTTACATTCTATAGCACTCTGGCTGCGGTTCCATTTCTTTGGCTGTCTGTAGCAATATTTGAGGACCTGCAAGTATTACTGACACTCAGCATCCAGGCATGGTTGATTGTCCTGTGGGTTGGGGTTGTGAATACAGCATTTGCGTTCATACTCTACTACGAGTCTATGAAGTATATTGAGGCTTCCAAGGTTCAGATCGCTCTGAACCTGATTGGTGTCTGGGGAGTTTTGCTGTCTATTCCGATTCTAGGCGAAACCATCTCATTATTTCAAGTGCTGGGAGGAGCTGTGACCATCATTGGTGTGATAATGGTCCAGCAGGAAAGATCCAAGAGACTGGATGAGAAATTGAGTTGACATCTAGTAGGACTATTTGCGAATCAGGCCGATGTAGTTATCAATTCTACATGCATCGATTTGGTGAGTAGAATGAAGATAACGAAAGTGATCAAGGCTCATGAAACCGAGATAACGAAGACCCTGACTGCAAAGAAAGGCGAATCACTTGATGGTACGGAGAAGGAAACAAAGTGGGAGGGATGGCTCTGGTGCCGAAATA
>JBHLQS010000294.1:0-2938 GCA_048883405.1 Candidatus Thorarchaeota archaeon | reverse complement strand
TGGCGTAGGGCAAAGGAAACCGTCCTAAGTGGAAGGTTGGCCTTCTTGCTTATCACCTTAGGCGAGTGGGGGCCTCTCTTTGTAAGAAAGTCGAGCACTATCAGCGCACTCATAGGCAACTCCATATTCATTTTCTAACCACCTTGCACTTTATGATGTATATTTGAATGGGGAGATGACAGAACTCTCAGCGCTCCATGGAACACATTCGGAAGGAGGAGCAAGTAATTCGAAGAATTCCTGACGGGGGGATTCCTGAAGGTCTCTAGACGCAGTCCAGAGGCACTCTTGTCCGATTAGCTCAAGAGTGAATCCTTCATCTTGGAGAAGGGTCATATAACGAAGGTGCTCTATAACTTGATCTGCAAGCACCTTTGTATCTGCTTCTTTCAAATCACGTTTTTCGCGAATACCTGATGACGCTTTTGTGCTTCGCGCAGGAAGTGACAGTTCTACCTCAATTGAAATCAGATTAGCAGAATCTTGACGCTGAATCACAAGGATACGAACCCATTCAGACTGGCAAAGTATTGCCACTGATTCACCGTGCTCATTGAATCTCAGTTCCTTCGCAGGAGTTTCAATGATTTGCTCGTATCTCTTGATCAGTTCTGAGGAGTCTGTCATCTCTTTTCCCATTACAAGATAACTCACGGAAAGAATATCTATGCTCGGGAGATACAAGATTCCTGTTTGTGCGAGCTAGCCTATGAAAAAAGCAAGAATCCGAATGTGCTGGTTCGGAAATAGGCGATTAGACTATATCCTTGATGACCAGATTGGCTTGAATTGTTCCCCATGCACAGAATCTCAGTTTTTTCCATCTGGAGAAGACATCATCGACTTGCAAGAGATCTGCGAAATGCATTGAGAGAACAAGTCCATGAGAGATGAGAAGACCCTCTCTGAAATCACCCTTGTCCAGTATTCGTTCTAGCCTTGTTTGAAAACGATTCATGGCATGCTCTCGTAACTCCCAGCCAGGTACGGCATCAGATCTATTCAGAAGCCCCTCCACGTAGTGTAAGTATTCCGTATCAGAGAGTATTTCGGTTCCTCTGTCAATCTCTCTGAATTCAGAGTATTCCATAATTTCAATTCCGAGCCTATCAGCGAAAGGACGCGCCGTCTGCAATGCCTTGCCTTCAATTGACGAAAAGATGCTATCCACAGCAGAAAAGATCCCCACCGAAGCAAGTTCTTCTGCCTGGCGAATGCCATCCTCAGTGAGCTGCCAATCAGATGCTGGAATATTAGGATCAATTTCTGTTTCTGCGTGCCTCATGAGATGTAGGATTCGAGTCATGATGAGTGTCATTGAAACATTGACAAAGCCGCCCAATGATTGTATCGTTCACCTCTGGATTCATCATTCGGATGAGATGAATCAATATGCACTAATCATCAGACTTCGTCTAGAGAGCAACAAAGGCACTTGTGGCACTGTCCCAGCCAAGCTTCTTTGCCTTCTTGAAGGCCTCACTAGATTGCTTGTGCTTCCCAAGAAGCCAAAGGACAAGCCGCAGCTTATTCCAAAGGTCAGGATTATCTGGGTCCGCCTTGATTTCTTTTCTCACACCTTTCTCTATTTGCTTGTAGGTCTTGATCTCCATCTTGCGCTCTTTCTTGGCAGCCTCAAGAATTTCATGGATGTGATCTGAAGAACGAACAAATTGATAGGATAGAAATTCCGCTGGTGCGCCCTTTATTGCGTTATTGAGTGCGGACTGAGGAGTGTCAGCAGCACGCCATAGTTCACCCTCAACAAGCTGCTTCTCACAGCCTCCTTGCATGAATTCAAGAAGTGACTCCAAATGCGTGGTGACTGGATGGTCCTCTCCCAGCAAGTGTTGAGCTTGAGACCATTCAAAATAGACTACTTCGCGACCGACGTTGTCAAGAACTCGAGGAGAGCACCCTATCTTCTTCAAATCAACAACCAGATTTTTGACTGTATACTTCTTTCTCTTCGTGAGTCTGGTAGACTTTTTCTTAGACAAGCTCCTCACCTACTGAAGCACTCTAGCAATTACTTCCGGGATTAGATAAATAAAACCCATATGAACCATGAAGCACTAGAATGGCAACTGAAACATCATCCAAGATGGAAGTGGAACAAAGAACCTAATGTAGATGCCACAGACTAGCACAAGAAGTGATACGAACAGAACCGCCCAGTCTCTCCTTCTGAATCTCAAGAGCTCCAAGTAAGTTCGGTTCTCATTTGCTCCGAATCCCCTCGATTCCATGCTCTCAGCCACAGATAATGCTCTTCGTATTGAAACAATAATCAGAGGAACAATGATTGGAACTATATTGCGAATACGTTTCAGAATGTTGCCCTTATCCAACTCCACCCCACGAGCCTTCTGTGCATCCATGATTGCATAAGCCTCCTGTCCGAGCGTAGGAACATATCGCATAGCCATGCTCATTGCAAATGCAAACTCGAAACGGACCCGCATCTGAATGAGGGATTGAGCAAGTTGGTCGGGATGTACAGTCAAGAAGAAGATGGAGAAGGAAGTCATCAATGCAAGAAGTCTGATGGCCAATGCTATTGAATGCGAGAATGGATTTGCAACAGTTGAGAGTAGTGTGTTGAAGATGACAATGAAGAGAAGTAGATAGGACATCCCCTTCATGCTGCGTGCCCATCTTCCGAGGGATTTGGCCGCAATGAGAAGAGGAATCATAGTCATTAGAATGATTATCAGTGGAACAATGTCCAGAAAGAGGAGAGAAATCACAGCAAGAGAGAGAGTCAACATCATTTTTGACCGTGGGTCTAGGTCATGGACCAGAGAAGCCTGGCGGGTATACTGGAATACTTCAAGAAATGACATCATGTCGTACCTCCGAGTATCTCAGAGACCGCTTCTTCCAATTCTGATAGCAGGGATAGACGCGCAGGTACCTGTGGAAAGACTCTGTGAAG
>JBHLQS010000293.1:0-2940 GCA_048883405.1 Candidatus Thorarchaeota archaeon | reverse complement strand
GTCTGGAACCCCCTTGACACTCTTCCCTACACACTTCTGAGGCTCATCTTCGCAGTAATGCTGGCTAGACTGTATACGGGTAAAACATCTGCACAGAGGACGCTCTTGGTAGGAATCCTGGCAGAGATCCAGCCACTACTTGTGTCAGCTCCATTGGTATTCTTGGTTGACTGGCCAGGAGATGGTGATCCTTTGGTGCCTCTATATATCCCAATCCCGATATTGTTGGTGCTTGGAGTAGTCCTTCTCTTGTGGTTCAGATATAAGCAGGCTCAATGACAAGATGATTGTTGCTTGCTTTGATGTCTTCTGTTAATAGGAGAGAGAAAGGGCTCTCATGAATGTATATGATTCAAGCAATTTGAGAAATAGATTATCTGGTGACAATAATGAAGGTGTGTATCCACATTGAACCGCAGGCGGGCTATTCCTATGAGGATATTGTAATACTGGCTAAGGCGGCTGAAGATGCAGGCTTCTACAGATTCTCGATTTCAGACCATTTCTTTGGATATCCAAAAGGGACAGAGCTTCCTTGCTATGAGGCTTGGACAACCATTGCATTGCTTATACCACAGACCGAGCGTATTATTCTGGGCACGCAAGTGACATCACAGTCCTATAGGAATCCAGCACTTCTTGCGAAAATAGTTGCAAATCTAGATAATGCGTCAAATGGAAGAGTTGACTTGGGGATTGGAGCGGGACATAAAGCTGCGGAATACGAGGCATATGATTACGCATTTCCCTCTTCTAGGACGAGAATACTACAGCTTAGAGAGGCGCTTCAAATAATCAACCTCCTTTGGACTGAGGAGTGTCCTACCTTCGATGGTGAGTTTTACAGAATCAAAGACACTATGTTTCTGCCAAAACCGATACAAAAGCCGAGAGTCCCAATCTGGATTGGAACTTTGACTTTGGAAGCACCCATGATGGAAGAAACTGCTGCTAGATACGGAGATGGAGTGGATTTTGAGGGTAAAACACCGACCGAATACGCTCAAAAAATGGAGCGTGTTGAAGCTGCGTGCGATAAGGTAGGGCGTGACTTTCAAGAGATTCGGTGGTCACTGGGGAAAAATGCGGTTGTCATCGGTGAAGATGAGGAGGATTTTGAACGGAGGAAGCAGGCTGCTTTGAAGCAAGAGTGGATGGAGAAAATAATGACTGAGTCTATGAAGGAAGAGTGGCTAGAAGCTGCTCTTACCAGAGAGATCGCCGGACCACCAGAAGTAGTGATTGAGAAGTTGTCCGAATACAAGGATAAAGCTGAGTTAGTGACCATCTGTCTCCCATTCATTGGAAACTTGCGTGAGAATGGATTGGATACCATCAGGATTCTGAAGGAACGAATTGTTCCGAAATTGCGATCTTAAGAATCGCACAATGAGCGGCGTAACGGGCGAGATTTGAAGTGAAACGAAAACCAGAATCAACCAGAATGTTGACATAGACCAAGGCTGTTGGTGCATCGAGTGAAACTTCACCTTCTGAGCCTTCAGCTTCAACAAGAATGTGATAGAAATGCCATCAACGAGGGGTCCAATTATACGCAAATTCACCGAAGACGATGAAAAGGGATGGGTGCGATGCCGTGTTCTAGCATTCCTTAATTCTGCATACTATGATGATGTCTATCGAGAGAAAGAGCATTATGAATCGCAGTCTATTGAATTGGTGGCAGAGGCCGAGGGGGAGGTGGTTGGACTAATAGACATCGAATGCGAAACTGAACCCCACACTATCTGTTCACGTAGTTCTGACGGAGATGAATCACAAGTTGCTGGAATGATTTGGCACCTTGCAGTTCATCCGGATTTCAGACGCCAAGGCATTGCAAAAGCACTACTCCAACAAGCTATAGAGCAGTCGCGAGAACTAGGACTCTCAAGACTGGAGGCCTGGACTCGCAATGACGGTCAGGCGGAGATATGGTATCAGAAGCAAGGCTTTCAGAGAGCTGAATCATACTACCACGTCTACATGGACTCTAGCGAAATGGTACCAGAGATAATCAATGCTAAGGTGCCAGGGCTGAATCTACGGTCTGCATTTGCGCATTATTCCGGAGATGACACTTCAATTCTCACTCAATTCAAACGTGTCTATCGTTGTAGCAGATACGATCTGATTTTGAAACGATGAGCTAAAGGATGGTAGACCGGCCGAGATTCGATATTGCTACGATGTCTTCAATGGTGTCCTTTCTGAAACTAAATTGAATTGCTGAAAAGCCACTGCTGTCCAAGTCAGCCACATGAGAGGCGCAATGACCGTCCAGACATAACTAATGGGTCCATACGATATGGGGCTCAATGGTGTATATCCCCAATAGATGAAGAATATAATAATCGCAAAAACGCATATGACTGATACAATTCTTCGGAACCATTTGCTTCCTCCAGACTCCTTTTGTTCGGAATTTGGAAAGAGAACAATGAGTCCTCGATACCAAGCGAGAAGCAACAGAGCCAGAAAACCTACAATTGTGATGGACTCATAGAGGAACGTCTGTCCGTAGGCTTGATTCTGGTCTTCCCATAGGTTTTCCAGATCGCCTCCTTCAATAAGAGTTTCCCAGTGATGCAGCAACTCTGTTACAAATGCAGCCCCTCGATCACCATTTGTTAGAACTATAATTGCCTCTCCATTTTCAGGTGCGAAACGATATGCACCATGATACCCCCAATTATCACCACCGTGACCTAATGTGAGTACCCCATTGCTAAGCACCTTGTAGTTAAAGCCCAGAGTCCAACCCCATGATTCACCCCATTGTGGTGTGTACATCGCTAGCATATTTGTTGAATTAACGATTGGCTGACCGACAAGCAGATGGTTCACCCATTTTGCCATATCTTCGATACTTGAGTAATGCCCAGCTGCAGCCTTTATTGCAGGATAGGTTCGAATAATGGGCAGAAGCATGTTGCTGTA
>JBHLQS010000292.1:0-2969 GCA_048883405.1 Candidatus Thorarchaeota archaeon | reverse complement strand
CGAGAAAATAGCCTCTCCAGAAACAGGGAAGCTCCTGGAAGCAGCTGAGAAGGAAAAAGACTTGAACGAGGTGCAGAGACGCAATCTGTTCCTCGTAAGAAGAGAATATGACATAGACACAAAGATCCCCTCCGAGCTGATAGGTCGACTCACTAAGCAACAGGCCATAGCCACGGATGTATGGAAGAAAGCCAAGGCCGCAAAGAACTGGAAGATGTTTGAGCCAGAACTTCAGAAGCTCGTCGACATCTCTCGTGAGAAAGAAGAGATTGCGATGAAGGTCAAGGGCTGCTCCACCATATATGATTCCATGCTTGATCAATATGAAAGGAATATGACAGCTGATATGATTGACAAGGTGTTTTCGCAACTGAAAGATCGTTTGGTTCCTTTGGCTCAGAAATGTGCAAATGCTTCCGAAAATGTGGATACGAGTTTTCTTTCAAAAAGAATACCCATCGAGATACAGCGCAAGATTGCTACTGATCTCGGCAACCTCATCGGGTACGATACCACTTCAGAAAGAGCTGGAGGCCGCATAGATGAAACGGAACACCCCTTCACAAACGGATACTACGATGATGTCAGGGTGACAGTCCATTACTATGAAGACAATCTTCCATCACTTGTTTTCGCAATGCTTCATGAGGGTGGCCATGCGCTTTACGAACAGAACCTGAATAGGGACTACATGTATCAGCCCGTCGGTTCTGCTGCGAGTTATGGAATTCATGAATCGATGTCGAGGTTCGTCGAGAACATCATAGGGAGAACTCCCCAGTTCTGGGAGTACTATCTTCCCAGACTTAACGATTTCACAGGTAATGCATTTTCAGACATCAAGCCCATTGACTTCATCAGAGGCGTGAACCTCGTTAAGCCATCTTTGATACGTGTCGAAGCAGATGAGGTGACCTACTCGCTTCATATCATCATTCGATTCGAGATAGAGAAGGCGCTATTTGCTGACAAGATATCAATCCCAGAGCTCCCTCAGGTATGGAATGAGAAATATTCAGAGTATCTCGGAGTGGAAGTGAAAGATGATGCAGAAGGAGTTCTCCAAGATACGCACTGGGGAGGAGGCTCATATGGTTACTTCCCAAGCTATGCACTTGGAAATGTGTACGACGGTCAGTGGCTTCAGCTAATGAACAAACAATTGCCAGAGTGGAGCAGTCATATCTCAAAGGGAGAACTCAATCCAATTATTGGTTGGCTGGCAGAAACTATCATGAGCAAAGCTGCATTATATGATCCTGCAGACCTCGTCAAGCATGTTACTGGAAGCGAACTTGATGCAAAGCCGTTCCTCGAATACTTGGAACACAAGTATGCTCATATGTTTGGTTTCTAGTCACCTAATTGGAGATAGCCTCAAACAAGGAGCCCATTCTCAAGTCTCTAGCAAGTGTTTTTCTGCTTTCGTTTCCGAATAGACTCAATGCAGTGAGGACATTTAGATAGGAAAGTGCTACAATCATTGAGGGAGATATCTATACATTTGCCAAGGGAGGAATATTCTCCTGGCGAGCGTGTTGAAGGGCACGCGATTGCTGTTTGTGATGAGGAATTCGATTGTGAGTCAGTGAATCTAGTCTTTAGTTGCACTGAGCAGTCAAGAGTGGTCGTAGGTAGTGGTAAACATCGGCGAGTGTATCTTGAGAAATTCGAGTATTTCTCCCAACATCTGGAGCTTCTGAATCAAACCAATGTGATGGAAGGGGAAACTCGATTTGAGTTTGCATTTGAACTCCCAAAAGAAGCTGTTTCTAGCTTTGAAGGCGTCTTTAGCTGGATTAGATATGAAATCAAAGGGAAAATTGAGGTCAAATGGGCTCTTGACCCCAAGACAGAGCGACGCGTTGTAGTTACTGCACCACCTAAGAGATCTGTGGAATTGGAGCAGTCTATGATTCAGAAAGAAATCACAGATGAAGGCACACATCTTTTGCGAGTTGAATTGCAAAGTGACACTGTTCGACGCGGAGACTACATTCGTTTCAGATACCTTGTAGGCAATGATGCGAATATCCGAGGGGTGAGATCTGAACTCATTCTACGAGAGAGAGTCTCACCTCAGGGAAGAGACACAAACAACGATAATGAGATGGACCAACAATATTGGGAAGAATACAGAATCTTAAGAGAGAGTTGGGTGGAGGTGGCAGTGAAGAGTGGTGAGGAGTGGCCAGAAGCCTTCAAGTCCGAGCTCATCGAGTACTCATATATTCTAAAAGTAACACTGGACATTCCTTGGCGTCTAGACAAAAGCATAGAGGTACCGCTGAAGCTGCACAGGGATGCAGGAGAAGATGAGTTCTCTTCCAGTTTCTTTGATTTCTAACCACGGCAAAGAAGTAAACATGAAGAAGTCTTATTCATTATACTATGTATCAATGGACAACAAAAGAGCAACATGTTTCCCAGCATCTTTTGATATCGTCTTGAACTCATCACTGACCTCGGGCAGAAATGCTGTTTTCTCAGAAGCTTTCGCGAAGAATGATTTCAAGGTTTCCTCAATCTCGATAGCACTTGCTTTGAGAAGAGAGTCATTGTGAAACACTTCAGACGATATAGCAATTTCAAATGCATCACTTTCGAACCCATGAATAGGTTCGAGAATCATCTCTGTGACGTTTTCTCTTCTCATTCGGCTTAAGAGCCGTTCTCGTTTCCTTTGAATCCTCTGGATTTCTCCAAAAGCCTGCTTGAGATTGGCATTGCTCACCTCAGGAAGATTCCTGCTATAAAAAGCCCCAATGTCATTCTCTAGCTCAAGGGCAAAAGTGAGGATTGCCCCCGTAGTGCCCAGGTCCATTTTTCGGTCTAGCTCCTTGCTCCGTCTAGAACCATCGTGTGATAACTACTTTGTCCTCGGTGAAGAAGCGAATTGCATCTCTTCCCTGACCGTGCAGATCTCCAAAGAATGAGTCCTTCATCCCGGAGAATGGAAAATGGGCCAC
>JBHLQS010000291.1:0-2980 GCA_048883405.1 Candidatus Thorarchaeota archaeon | reverse complement strand
CTCAGTCTTTGGATAATCACTTTTGCTTTGGGCGTTCTAGCATATACCGTGTTCTGGGGATAGTACATCAACGAATCTAACATAATGTGTAAAAGGAAATCAGCTCGCAATAGTGTGAGGCTCCGTCCATGGAAAGACAGGAATCTGGTCAGCTCTCAAGAAAGGAACTTGAGGAGCTGAAGAGGATGAAAGCGGTCAGAGAGGCCCTTGACGAATTCAAACGTCGAGGAATATCTGCTGACATTCCCATTTGTCCCAACTGCAAGAGTCCACGATTAGTCGATTTGACATCCTACTACGATTTGGGCTATATAGGGAGCTTCCAGCCTGCCTTCTATTGTCTTGATTGCGGATGGTATGGCAGGTCTATCACAATAATGAGTAATAGACCCGACCCTGATGCAGTCCTTGAAGACATGAAAGGGGCTTTCGCTCGATTGATGGATGACTCTCATGGGGAGTACGATGAAACACCAATGGATGAGCTATAGTGCATGATTCGTTACTCAGGTTCCTTTCTAATTAGCTCGAACATGACAGGGTTGAATCCATCAGGACACGCATGAGTTGCCACACATTGGTCTTTCAGCCACGGAAAACGTGCGTTATACATCATCGCATAGACTTTCGGGACCATTGAGTATAAGGCGCTGAAGCATATCTTCCCCTTGACTTCATCCTCTGTGAATAGTATCTCATCACCGATCTTATGACCTGCCCCACAAGTTCCTTCCTGCTTTACAACTCGACATAGTATGTGCCAGGATTCATCTCGTATACAGTTTCGTTCAGACATAGTTCAATTAGACTGCTTTTCATGCTGATAACTAGTCCGCAAACCAGCCCTCCTCGGTGGGCTCTTTCTGTGTTTCAGTCAGTTCATCAGTTTCTTCCAGATTCTCACAGTGAGGGCAGTCTTTGCAGAGTTGCTCGATCTGTTTACAGTTGATGAAATCTACACCGCATCTGGCAATCGTAGTAATCTCATGAGGCTCAAGATATTGTTCACCCTCTGGAAGCTCCCCAGCCTGCCTGAGGCTATTCTTTACCGCAATTGGCCCTACAGCCTCAAGAACGATGGTCGAAACCGCAACTACTCCAAGGATCAATATACCAGCAGAGGCAGCCTCTCCACCAAGTGAGACAAAGGTTTCCTCGACGAGGAATGAGAGGCCTAGAGCAACCCCAGCCTGACAGAATAGACTGGACCCCAGATACTTCCTTATATTCTGGCTTTCACCAACGAGCGTCGCTCCAATCCGAGCCCCAGAGTATTTAGCTATCGTACGGCCTACGAGATATAGTATCGCGATTATGACTACCGATGCCAAGGTTGCCTGAACAGAGAGCAAGTGAGCCATCCTAGCTCCGACTAGAACAAAGAAAATCATAACAATAGGCGACATAATTCTCTCAACAAGGATAGGAACTGGTTCTTTGTCAGGGTCTATGTATTTGCCGACCAAGAAGCCGAATACTATACAGGAGAAGATATCACTGACTCCGAGGACGAGCGATAATCCAATGATGAAGATGACTAGTCCTAGTTCGAGCTCAAGAAGCTTTCCTCGGTCTCGCTCCCTATTCACGAATCTTAGAAACACGAAAGCGAATACAGCGCCCAATGCCGCAGCGATACCAATCTTGCCTATAGGTACAAGAACAACTTCCAGCAGAGTCGTGCTATCAGGTACAAACATCCAGAGAGCATAAGACATGGTCGAGTTCACAAGAACGACCGCGAAAATATCATCAGCTGCAAGCACAAACATCAATGATGACGAGAGTTCACCCTGTGTACCATGTTCCCATACGACATCAGCTGTTGCGGCAGGAGCAGTTGCACTAGCAAGGGCGCCGAGCAGGAAGGCAACATGCCATTGCTGAACGACTAGGTAAGTAATAATGGACACCAGAAGAAATGCAAATGTCGCTTCAAACATCACGATAATTACAAGTTTTCTGATACGGCCCGCTAGCTCATCATTTCCAAGTTCGTGTCCAATGTTATAACCTATCAGTCCCAATGCCAAGAAGACTACCAGTCTGAGACTATGCACTATTTCTTCATTTGCGATTCCGAGAATGCCCAACGCAATTCCAACAAGCATGAAGCCAAGAGTCTGGGGAATGCCCAGCTTCCTCAAAATGACTGCTCCGCCGAATGAGAAGACTATTGCTGCTCCAATCAAGAACAGTATCTCAGATGCTATGACTTCCTGCAAGGCTTGGATTCACTCCGCTTCCAGTTCCTGCCCAATACTGCGGGTGATGAAATTTGGTCGCATTTTAAGGTGTTGATACGATTGTGCTCCATGCTAACTGGACAAGGAAATGAAGTACTCTTGGGATATCAATGTAAGGATTGATAGTAGCTGCAGTGTCTTTGTAGAAAGCAATCTTCACATCGAGGCGTTCTAGCTATGCACACTTCCCTCCCATGCCTCACGAGATTGTGATTCATTGAATAAAGGCATGAGATGGGAATGATCTCTTGCAGCATATCTTGAGCCTTCACTCTTGATGCATTTGCGGGTACTAATCCTAGTCTTTTCGACACTCTCCAAACATGAGTGTCCACAGGCAGTACTGGCTTCTCAAAGCAAAACAATAGGACGATAGCAGCTGTCTTGGGCCCCACTCCGTGTAGAGATGTGAGCCAATTCATTGCATCAGAGGATTCCATGTCCTCAAGCATGGAGAGATCAAGCGATCCTACACGTTTCTTTATCTCTGCAAGTGCTGACTGAATCCTCTCCGCCTTGACTCGAAATGGTCCAGAAGACCTTATGATTTGAGCGAGCTCGCTATGTGGTGCGTCTAGGACTTCTTCCCAAGTGGAATAAGAAGACTGTAGCGATCTGAATGCGCGTTCTGAATTGACATCAGCAGTGTTCTGGGACAGAATAGCAAAGACCAACTCCTCAATGGGATCCAATGCACGTTCGACGATGATGTCACCATACTCCCGAATTAACAG
>JBHLQS010000290.1:0-3057 GCA_048883405.1 Candidatus Thorarchaeota archaeon | reverse complement strand
GGGGTGAAGCTGAATGCAGTGACATTGAAGGTGCGGTGCTTCAGTTTCTCATTGTCTGCTTCCATGAGGTCGATGGTTGACTTGATGCAATCAGGCATATACATCATGGGAAGTCTGGTGTCAGGTCCGAGGAAGCATGTGTATTTCTTCTCCTTGAGGGCTTCATAGAAGATTGCAACTGCATAATCTGTAGTGCCGCCTCCCGGAAGCGCTTCCGCACTAATAACACCTGGGTAGCGCAGTGACCGAAAATCGATGTCGTATCGCTGGTTGTAGTACTCACCGAACAGCTCGACGAAGACCTTCGTCACGCCGTACATACTAGTAGGTCGAGTGATAACATCATTTGGAGTATTGTCACGGGGTGTTGAAGGACCAAAGGCCGCTATAGAGCTTGGTATCAATGCTTGCTTGAGTGCCAAAATCCGAACAGCCTCCATCACGTTATAGGTGCCTTCAATGTTGGTACGATAGGCAAGCTGAGGATTCTTCTCTCCTGTAGCTGAGAGCACCGATGCATTGTGAATGACTATGTCGATATCATAATCAACCAGCATGGTATGGAGTTGATTCTCATCAAGGACGTCCAATCTACAGTAAGGACCATCTTCCGTTAGAATTGCAGGAGGTTTTTTTCTCCCAGTGGCGAGTACATTTTCTCCTCCATACTTTTTCCTGAGAACGCCGACTAGTTCTGTTCCAATCTGTCCATAGCTGCCGGTTACAAGTATACGATTCAAATTACCACTCACCCGTTTCTCTTGAAAGCAGGCCACACTGCTTCCAATCTCGACCGTGAGGCCGAGGGAGCCTAGATAAAAAGATTGGGGGATAGGCTATTCCTCCGTTGCGCGCGGATTGGAGCGTGTTTTCGCATCCAACTCTGTTCTAAAGTTAGTCTCTTATCCCCTTCTCTGCGCACCTCATCGTGAGGGTCGATTCTGTTTATGAACCTCTCTCTGTTTCCTTCCGTAGGAGGGGGGTACCAGATGGGTTGGAGGACTACCATCTACCCATCTCATCTATCAAATGCACTAATCTAAGCATGCCTTTTCGGAAGTTTTCGAGCTTGATGCTTTCATTTGGTGAGTGACCCTTTGAATTGAAGTCAGAAACACCAATTGATACCATGGGCACAAAGCCCTTAAAGAGATACAATGGGCCAGATCCCGGACTTGTGGGATGTATTCGAAGGTCGTGAAACTCTTTCGAATTCGCTCTTCGTACCACATTAACGAAAGGATGGTCCACAGGGGTCTTCCCAGCCGGGTACCCCTCATACCACAGAAACTTGATATCGGAGAACCCGTGGGAATCTAGATGTCTTCTGAATTTCCTCTTAATATCCTCAGGATCCATCCCATCGACAAGTCTGAAGTCTATCTTTGCTGAGGCTTTCGCCGGAAGCACAGTCATCGACCCCTTGCCCTGGTAACCGCTTGTCAGTCCGCAGATCGTACAGGTAGGAGCATTGTAGTAGGCCTCCTTGAAATCACGTCCAGTCATACCATTTAGAAACTCCTTGACTCCATAGTTCTCTTTGATGTCTTCCTCTCGTAGGTCGATCTTGTCTATAGCATCCCATTCAACATCAGTAAGAGGCTTAATGCCGTCATAAAACCCATCAATCAGGATCCTATGGTCTGCAGCTTTCAGTGATTTCAAGGCCATCACGAGACGCTGAGGAGCTGAAGGAAGAACGCAGCCCATACTTGAATGCACATCTCTAGTAAGAAGTTCAATCTCCAACTGAACATAGAAGATGCCCTTTAGTCCCAACCATGCCTCCTGAACGCCATCATAACCCTCACCCCCGAATTCCCAGATTCCTCCGTCCGCTTTCATGAATTCCTTGTTCCTTTTGACAAATTCTGGAAAGTGAATGCTTCCAATCTCCTCTTCACCCTCAAAGATACACTTGATGTTCACTGGAAAATTGGTCCCAGTGTCGATGAATCCCTTGAGCGCCCACAACCGAGATATCGTGTCGCCTTTGTTGTCAGCAACACCGCGGCCATAGATTCGTCCTTCTCGAATGTCAGGCTCGAATGGTGGGGTCTCCCATAGATCGAAGGGCTCTGCAGGTTGAACGTCATAATGATCGTAAAACATCAGGGTTCTCTTTGCACCAACATCAAGATATCCGGTAACAACTGGCGCTCCTGTAGTTTCATGGAGCTTGGCTTCAAGCCCCAATGCTTCCAATTTTCCTTCGAGAAACTCAGCTGCCTCATCGAGACCTTCGTTCTTTGCCGCAACGGAAGGGATTCGTACAATCTCCTTCAGTTCCTCTATCGCATTGTCAGTGTTCCTTTCTACATACCTGAGAACGTCCTCAATCATATGAATCGACCGCAGACGCTATGCAATCGGCAAATGAAATATGCTCTTGTTAAAGCCGCCTGCATTGATGGACAGATTTACCTGCGTTTGCAGTCTATTTGAGATGAATCGTATGAATCTCCATACTGTATACGCTGTCCTAGCAACTATTCTGTTCATGGTTCCAATGGCGTTTGGAACCCACATGGCAATTCATACATCCACGGCTGACACCGACTACTTCCCACAGGATGAGTGGAGGACTTCAGCCCCTGAGCTTCAGAACATGGACCCTACGATATTGAATAGTATGCTAAAATACTATCAGACAAACAATGTCAGCGTCGATAGCATTGTAATTGTGAAGAATGGATATGTGATTATGGAGGAGTATCCATCTACCTACGGACCGAATTCAACTCATCAAGTCTTCTCGTGCACCAAGAGCATTACTTCAATACTCTTCGGGATTGCGATTGATTATGGGTACATCAGTGGAGTCAATGACAGCGTGCTTGGGTTCTTTAATGACCGACCTATTGAAAACACGGACAGCAGAAAGGAGTCAATTACGACTAAGCACCTTCTTACAATGACTGCAGGCTTTGACTGGACCGAACTGTATAGAGAGAGTGAAAGTGACTTTGACCAGATGACAAGAACTTCAGACTGGGTACAATATGTTTTGGATCGTCCAATGGAGTCTGAGCCCGGTTTGAAGTTTGTGTATAACAC
>JBHLQS010000289.1:0-3114 GCA_048883405.1 Candidatus Thorarchaeota archaeon | reverse complement strand
GGCAAGCGCCCTATCCAGACTAGACTACGCGCCCCAGCCATCATCGATTCCAGTTTCCTCTTAAGCGCTTCTGTATTGCAGGACCTTGACTCAGACATCAGCAATGTTGTTGGAAACCAGTGCTAGACGGGGTTTGCTATCAGAAGCTTCGAAGTCTTTGGTATCTGTTCAACAGATAAAGTTCCTGCAATCTCTCATTTCAGGGGTGAATCTAGAACCAGATTGGCACAGGGAGAATCAGGATGAATGGCTTTCTGGAGAGGGTTTCCATAGAGCTTGATCTCGATATTATTGCAATACTTGAGCGGTCTGAAATCTACTCTCTTCAATTGATTCTCACTCAAATCAAGACCCCGCAGATTCTGAAGTGACCCAATAGGTGCTAAATCTACATCTCTCAGCTGATTTTGGCCCAGAATCAATGATAATAGATTTGGACATGCGCCCAAAGGAGAGAGTTCCACCTCTTCGAGTTGGTTGTCACTGAGATTGAGTGTTTCTAGTTTCAAACACGAAGAGAGAGGGCGCAGGTCTATAGTGGTAAATTGATTTCGATTCAACGAGAGGATCTGTAGCTCTTTACAGCTGGCTATTGGAGTCAAGTCTATCGCTTCCAGTTCGTTGAAAGCCACCGATAGTTGTTCAAGGCTAGAGCATCTGCTGAGTGGTTTCAAATCGATGCTTTGGAGTAGAGTGTTGGTCAGCCGAAGAGTATGTAGCAACGGACATTGAGCTAGGAAGCCAAGGTCAATCTCACCGAGAGGATTATACGAGAGAGATATTCGTTCAAGACTCCTACATTCACTCAGCTGAAACATATCCACCTGCCTCAATTGATTATGACTGAGATCAAGCCAACGCAAAGATGTGATTCCAGCTAATGGGCGTAGATCGAGGCATTTTAGCTGATTTTTTGCCAAAAATAGCCTTTCAAGTTCAGAACACGTGTTCAAAGGAGCCAAATTGATTGATTTGATGTCATTTTCCCGAAGATCCAGTATTCCTTCATCTGAATCTATCTCAAAATAGGATGACTGACCATCAGATGTAGTGTATTCCAGTCGAGTCATGGCTACAAGATCTTCCCCATGTTATCACAAATCTCTCAGTTTCAGCATCTTTTCCTCAGTTGGATTATGAACAATGCCCTTGTCTGTGATTATTGCCGTGACTAGCTCTGGTGGTGTGATATCAAATGCAGGATTGTAGACCTTCGCATCCGGGACCGTGATGTATTGGCCATTGATAATTCTAATCTCATCTGGGTCACGTTCTTCTATCACAACATCCTCAACATTGGTTTCCCAGTCAATTGTCGACATTGGCACCACAGAATAGAATGGGATGTTATGATATTTCGCCGTGATTGCCATGGTGTAAGTACCGATCTTGTTGATCACATGACCCGTTCTAACAATCCGGTCAGCACCAACTACACAGCAGTCAACACGGCCCTCTCTGAACACAGTACCAATCATTCCATCCGTGATGAGAGTTGTGTCAATATTGTCCTCCATGAACTCGAACACAGTGAGTTTGGCACCCTGTTGTCTTGGACGAGTTTCTGCTGCATAGACCTTGATGTCACCGTCATATTTCTCATGGGCTACCCTGACCACAGCACCCACAGTGCCTAGATGTACAGTTGCCAAAGAACCTGCATTGCATATTGTCTGAATGGTAAAGCCAGGTTTTATCACGGAAAGAGCTTGCTCACCCATACTTCTGCTCATCCGGACGTCTTCCTCGGCAATCTCCTTGGCCTCAGCAATCAATCTCTTGACTATATCATCTGCGCTATCTTCGGTTTCCTTTGCGACTTTCAGCATTCTGGCCGTAGCCCAAGTAAGGTTCACTGCTGTAGGCCGGGTATTCAATGTGACAGCTGCGTTCTCCAGAAAGGCAATGAGCTCGTCCTTAGTCTTGGCTTTGCTCTCGATTGCTGCCAAAGCCATGCCCATTCCTGCAGCGGCACCAATGGCGGGCGCACCACGAATCTCCATTACCTTGATCACGCGTGCCATTCGTTCATGGCTTGAAGTAACAATATGTGACTTCTCAAGTGGGAGTTTCGTCTGATCTATGAGTCTGACCTCGTTTGTATCATCTAGCCATTCAATCGTTCTTTCCATCTCTTACTCCTCTCAAGTGTTGTTTCAACAGGGTTTCTAGGGTGCTAATAATCTTCTCAGTGACCGCCTGAATCTCAGGAGTGAGTCCCTCACCAAACTCGATGCTTCTTGGTTGAACCCCCAACAGGATAGTGTGTGCCCCTGTGCGGTCTTCTAGATATTGCATCAGAAGGGATGGGGGCATTCTATGAGTGCTGATTGTAACACCCCCGATCCGTTCCTTTGTCACAAGTTCAATATGACCTGGTGGCTTGAGCATATCAGCCGCATCCACCATAATGACCCTCTCAGCACCGAATTCCGCCAGATTACTCGCAAAGGCTTCGGGGACCGACCCGACGTTCTCAACTAACAGATTCGGACCCTCCAAATGCTTGAGTCCATCTATTGTGACAAGACCTAGACCATCGTCAGTCCTTAGGTCATTTCCAACCCCTAATACTGCGATTTTCTTGGCGCCAGTAATGAAGTCAGCTAGTCTTTCTTGAATTTGTAGGTAGGTCACATCTGTTCTCACAGACGAGTATGCTATAGTTCTTGCCGTTGCCCGAAACTTAGACGATTATGGACATTACATTCCGTGATCGATGTTCGGTTCCTGCTTCGCTAAGGCTGCTTTTTGCATATTCTAGGAATTCACATCAAGTCTTACGGCCTCTCCACAGGCAGTTCACGTCCCCGACCAACTGACGGTGACGGCAGAAGAATCCTTAGACTTGGCTCTCGTCCTAGACTCCTCTAAATCCATGGTCCTTTTCTTTGTATATAAAGTCCTAGAGCTATACTCAAAGATATTCCCAAGAAGTATCCACCTTTGTCCAATTTTGAAGTAGCTGTTGCCAACCCAATGTCCTGTCGAAAGTCTTTTCTCTCTTCTAAAACGGGAAGAGTCCTTAGACGTGAACAACTTGTCGGAAGAGAATGGTGAAGCCCCGGATTTCCTAGAACCAGAAGACCTCGAAGAAGAGGATATTGTGGAGGA
>JBHLQS010000288.1:0-3136 GCA_048883405.1 Candidatus Thorarchaeota archaeon | reverse complement strand
TCACTATTGAGCTTATAATCATTGAAACCAATGCAGACCTGCGTCGTGCCAAGGATGAAATGACTGGCCTCAACCTCTTGGACATCAAGTGATATCGCCGAATTTAGGCTCAGCTTCACGGATTGTTTGCGCTAGCTCATCCAATTCCTCGCGTGGTGTCATCTCGCGGCGAGTGCCCGGCACCATCCTCGTCGCGAAATCATCGTCAGGCTCTCGAGGTATCACATGAAAGTGAATGTGGAAAACCTCTTGACCTGCGCCCTTACCGTTAGCGATGGCATTCAATATGCCTGATGGTTCCATGCCGTTGTACACCTTCCTTGTGAGGATTGCAAGTCGTTTGCTCAATTCACCAAGCAGGTCCAGATCTATGTCAAGGAGGTTGACATAATGTTGTTTTGGAACCAAGAGACAATGACCCCTATTAACGGGAAAGACATCCATGAAAGCCATCGACACATCATCTTCAAAGATCATCGAGGAAGGAATCTCACCTTTCACAATTTTGCAGAACAGACAGTCATCCGACATCCTTCAGGCTCCTGCGAGTTTTTCATGTAGGCTCATTCGTGTGTAGGTTTTCAGTCTTCCGAAGGAGAGGAAGTGATTAGATAACAGCTACACAACTCTCATTAGTTCGCTATTATCATCTCATCCCACAACCTCTTGACAGGAGTACACACAATTGAGCGGAAGAAGGAAGCTTGTTCTCTTTGATCAGACCCAAAATGAACGGGGTAGGCTAGATACAACATATTCAGAACTCGCCAAGCTCCTGCAGGACAACGACATCGATGTAGAGCCGTATACTGAGTTCATGATACTTGCAAAGAACCTTGAAAATGCAGATGTCATAGTGTTTGGTTGCCCAAATAGCTCGAAACTGAGGCCAGCCGAGATTGATGTTCTTAAGCGGTATGTGAAGAATGGAGGTGGTCTGATGCTTCTCTCGCTGTCAGGGGGGGATCGAGGTCTTATGAACAACATGAGTCAAGTCTCGAAGGGATTTGGTATCAGTTTTGAAAACACAGCGATAAGAGACGAGAGGAATAATGCAGGCTTGCCCACGATGCCTATCATCTCCAATGTGCTATCTCATCCTGTAACTGAAGATGTGCAAGATATCCTTGTTCCCTCGGGTTGCACATTGAACGTCACCGCTAAGGCAACAGCAATAGCCAGTACATCTGATACTGCAGAGCCTCCAAATAAGCCAGTCATTGCAATTGCAGAGTCAGGAAAGGGCCGTGTTGTCTGCGCAGGTAGCTATGAGGTGTTCCGTAAAGGCGGCGGAATTAAGCATCAAGGCAATAGGACGTTTGCTGTCAATGCAATTAAATGGTTGAGCGGCGAGATAAGGACTGCTAAGCCTAGTGAAGTAGTGAAGGACCAGGAGAAGAAAGATGGGGATAGGCAGGCGAAGGTGACTGCTACGGCTAGCGCCGAGATGGAGAAGACTATGCGCAGGCTGGTGAATGCTGTCTTTGATTTGCAGAAGGACATTGGAAAGCTGGACAAGAAAATGGTCAACGTGGAAAAGAACATCGAGTTGCTTCGAGACCAGTTCCAAGACTTCGCCGAAAAAACGCAGTCTCAGCTCGGTGTAATGATTCCATCTAGGCAATTCCAGACCGATGAAGAAACTCAAGCTGCAGAGATGGAAGCGGATGCGAAGGCACTAGAAAAGGAGATCAAATCCGTACAGCAGCTGCGTGACCATATTGAAGAGAGGCACTCCTCCGGTGCGATGCCCAAGGACACCTATGTCGAGCAGGCGGAGAAACTCGATGCACGTCTGAAGAGGCTAAATGAGAACCTGGAGAAGAAGAGGAAGGACCTAGAGAAGCTTATTGAGTAACAGAGCGTTGACGCGCCAAAGCAATCATCCTTCGACCCATTTGCCTTGCAGGTTCTGCAAATACCTCATATGTTTGAGAGAATGACCGATGTATGATATATCCAGCAAGAATCAGGAGTAGATATAGCATATATACGGCTCTTGAAGGCACCATTATGACAAATCCGCAAATCATCGGGACAAGCAACATGGGCAAAGATACACTGACTCTCTCGGAGGACCGCTGGCACATACTTGATGTCGATAGAATCGAGAAGAAAGGTACTAGGGCAACAGTATAGTATTTGTAAATTCCGCGCGGCGAGAATATGTGGACACAGAGCATCAGAAGCAAGGTGAGGAATAGCATGCGTCGCCAGTATGCCTGAAGATTCCGATCATCCTTCACCTCTTTCAACATGAATGCCAGTATAGGAATGATAGCAATGATTATTCCCACTGAGTAGTACGTAAACAGATTGATGGATTCCAATAGCCATTCTGGAAATCCAAGAATAATGAAAAGGACCACCAAGGTGATGGGATAGTTGATAGGCGGTGGAGATGTGAGGTCAGTCAGATAGGTTCCACCGGCTCTGGAAAAGATTGCCCTAGCATAATTGAGTGGATCTAGAAGATATGGCAGTGATGAAACCGCGGCGTACGCGCATACCACAAGTGCAATTTTCATGAACCCCTTCAAATCCAATCTATCACTGTCCGGTCTCTTTGCCTCTTCATCTTCACTGGAGCCTGACTCATCTTCAGAGACAGGCTGTGGGGCTCGTTTCAGTAGAAAGGCGAGGAGGGGTAGTGCGAAGAAGAAAGCGGTCTGCTTGAAAAGAGCAGATGTTGTCATGGCTAGAGCCCCTGAGATCCGTCTATTGTGCATCAACAGGTAGAAGGATAGCATTGAGAAGAAGACGAAAGGTGCTGGATTTAGCCACTCAAAGGCGGTGTGATAGAGCGTTATGGGATTGAAGAGATATGCTGCTGCAGCAATTGCTCCGACATGCCTATTCCCTGATAGATATTCGGAGATTCCATAGATAGGAAATGCTGTCAAGAAACCAAACAGGGAGATAATGAAACCGATGCCCAAGTCTGTTTGAAGTAGTTTGCCAATCACGCAGAGATAGACAAAGAAAGGAGGAAAGAAGTAAGGGACATTGTAGTAGGTCTCATTCTGAAATAGGAGATCGAATTCTGGTGTGTAAGGCACAAGACCACTAAGGAATTGATTTGCCCAGCTGTGATAGAAGTAGTCATGATCAGCCCAGCCCTCAAATGCGAATCTAA
>JBHLQS010000287.1:0-3189 GCA_048883405.1 Candidatus Thorarchaeota archaeon | reverse complement strand
CTCTCATGACGGGATAGATGCTTGGGTTTGTATACCACGATTACGATTACAACCCATATCATCACAAACATGCTGATGATTCCTGCAGCCAATCCAGCTGCCTGTCCTGCAGCTCCTGTGAATAGGTTAAAGGTGCCATGCCAAAGAGCAGTCATCAGGATACTCCCTTCACTGCTGTTGTACAGCCAAGTCAGTAGAATGGATCCAAACATCAACCCAATCGCCCAGAAGACAGTGCCGACTGGTCCAAGCGCCATGAGATTCTCATCATAGAGAAACATCGGGAAATGCCATCCAGCCCAGATTATGCTGACCATCAGTGCGGCTGTTAATGCGTTGTACTTCCCCTGAAGATGAGGAAGCAAAAAGCCTCTCCAGCCAGTCTCTTCTCCGAAACCGTATGTGAAGACCCAGAGCGGCCATG
Source organism: Candidatus Thorarchaeota archaeon (assembly GCA_048883405.1). Lineage (GTDB taxonomy): Archaea > Asgardarchaeota > Thorarchaeia > Thorarchaeales > Thorarchaeaceae > SMTZ1-83. The sequence goes on along the minus strand of JBHLQS010000287.1, from coordinate 2,765 downwards.
TGCCGACGACAGTCAAATATGGCATGTACATGACCTGTCCGAACAGGCTGATGTCAGGCCAAGGCTGTCCTGTCATCACGATGATCGCCCCTGAGATGATGTATAGCAACCACACTGAGAAGACAGCAATAACTATCCATATTGGTCTAACACGCCATTTTGTCATCCTCCCAAGAATCTCCCGGACACCATTAGTGCCGCTCTCCAAGCAAGTCGTACCAATAGCTGCGACCATGGGCCCGAATGGCAAGAGATAGTGAATGGCAAAGGGCACCTGTATTGCCAATATCCCATAATAGGAGAGTGCAAGAGGGAGTGCCATAAGCCAGGTCAGCCCGTACGCTAGAAGAACATATGTGGGCAACACATGTCTTCGAACCCACTCTCTACTCAACATTAAGCCTCCACAGTTATCATTTGAGACTCTTCAGGACTCCTACGCCTATCGGTAGGAATTCTGACCTTGTATCGAGCGGCTGTCGGGTCTTTCCTCAGCTGGTTCATGCTGATACCCAGTCCATAGACATAGACGGTCTTGCGGGGTCTTATCCTAATCACCACTGCATCCCGCATCACTTCTGAGTCGACCTGAAGATTCGCACGGAGGAGTTTTCCCTGCGAGAAAGCCCATTGAACATCTTCATCCTCAAGCGTCACAAAGTCTGCAGTTCCTCTGAACATGACATAGCTGTCAGGTACAAACCTGAGATAGTAATGCGGAAACGTCACAGTCAGCGTGACATTTGGGTTCTTCTTGAGGTGTCTGACCTTTGCAGCATTCTTCTGAGTCACGATATAGAATGCCAATTCTGAATCCGGGCTCGAAACGCCATAGATGATTCCTGTTGAGTGAGGTCGACCCTTTGAGTCGACAACACTGAGCACGCCGAACTTCCTCTTTCGGACTTTCCTTTCCACGTATTCAAACGAATGTTTGTCTTTGTGTCGATTCATTTTATCACACTATGCTCAATATGGAGCTGAATAGAGAAATAGCCTTGTAAAGACTGATTATGATTTCTCATGATTGAGCTTGATTTCACGAATTAGGTCTGTCAGCTCACAATTCAACACGAACTGTGACTGCGCCAAGCTCTCTGAATACTCTCAAGTCGATGCTGCCTTTCTAGACTCGAACTCGTCGGGATGACGATTTGCGTCAAGCTGAGGTAGTTCCTTCCTGGTAAGGTTCTTCCCAAATTTCACAAAGGCGAATACAACAATGATGTAGGCGAGTAGCCCTATCATGACCACAGTGAGGGTGCTGGCATCCAAAGATGTGGAGTAGAGCTGAGCAAATGATCCAACTGTGTTGAACGAGGCATGGAATAGAGCTGGAATAAGAACGCTATTTGTATTATTGAATAGCCAAGTCAGAATGAAAGCAATAGCGATATAGAAGAATAGGAATAGCCAGATGTTGCCTCCAAATGAGCTGTCCCATGGGAAGACTAGAAACAAGGGAAGATGCCAGACCCAGCCGAGAAGTGCTTTGATGAGAGTCGCATTGACAACTGATGTGTGTTGTTGCAGTCGTAGCTGTGCAAAACCAGTCCAACCGACTTCTTCCTGCCCTCCTGTTGGTATCAGCTCCGATCCAAATCCGATAAGGATAGTCAATATTGACGCTGTTTCAAGATCTGGTATGAACGTACCCCCCAAGAACCAGACATTGAAGTAGAAGGCACCGTACTTGATCAGAATTGGCAGGCCAAATGCAAGGATATACCAAGGGAGTGCCACCCGCCAGTTCAGCACTTTCTTCAGTAATGCCTTAGAACCCGCCCTTCCATAATTCACATGATAGATAATGAAGGCTGAAACCAGAGGACCTCTAGCACCTCCAAGGATAGCAATAACCGGATAGAAAATCATGTAGAGATGACCCTCGGCGATCAACTCTACCCAGTTACTATCTGGCCCAAAAATCACCATTGCTCTATCTGCTGCAAGCCATCCGAACCATGTGAGGGCGAACGCAATCAGGTAGAACATTACAATGTCATGTCTCTTGAAGAAACGCCTCACCTGGGAGCTCTCCTCTGGTGCGCTCATGGTGTGTATCTCCTAGACCACTACACGACATTCTATCTACATCCCTTTTTACTTAAACATCTGAGGAACGAAGCAACCTCTCTCCTGCAACAGGACTCTGGAGTCATAGGACTCTATCTAGGGACATATGAAAAATGGCTATTGGCTCCGAGGTTGATGGCTGAACCAGTATTGAACGACCTGAAGTCCTTCGAAGTCTTCGATGAAGACGAATTGAGGACAATCGCACGAAAGAGTGCACTGGAGCTGTCTCCAAGACTAGAAGCTGTCTAGCCAGCTATCTCCACTCATGATCTGGGGTCATAGATTCCTGTCAAAATATTCTAGAACATGACGCATCATTCGTACTCGTCGGTCTATGTCGGATGCAACAAGCTGTCCCACGCATTAAGCTCTCGTCAAGATTGAATGCTTCTAGACCGCATCCACTTCTATTTTGGACATGACAGTGCAAGAGGGTTTGCTCTCAAATGACCCTCAGCAAGAGATGGGAATGGGAGAATCCAATCCTGCCTCAGGAGTTCTTGGAGAGTAGCTACATCATGCCTGCAAGTTCTGCACCTATTTGCCTGAATGCTTCCTCTGCGCCTTCTTCAAGCGGGCCTTCTTGGCCCAAGACAATGGCTGATTCAGCCGACTTCGCTATCGTAAATCCCAAGCTCTTCAGTTTCTTCTCAACCTTTCCACCAGCAGATCCTGCCATCCTGCTC
>JBHLQS010000286.1:0-3196 GCA_048883405.1 Candidatus Thorarchaeota archaeon | reverse complement strand
GGTTCTAAGGCCTTCTGGGCGATGATTAAGAAGGATGTTTCTGAAAGAGAGCCCTACAACCTCTTCATCAGGTTCGATATGAATGCAGAGGCAGAGGATATCGAGATGGCACGGGCAAGTGTAAAGAATTGGCTTGAGACCGAAGTAGTTCCTCGTATTAAATCCAAGACCTCAGTGAAGAAGATTGAGGTGCTACAACCAAACGAAGTCTTCATGCCAGAGCTGTAAATGTTACTCATCATGAATCTTAATGAGGAAGATCTTGTTCCCTATTGCCTGTACAATTTCATTTCTTGAATCCCCAGTAACATCACCAAAAGCTACTAGCGATTCAGCAGATTTTGAAGCGGTCTTCAGAGCAGCCAGCTCAACAAGCTCAATCCCATTGAAACCCAGCAAGAGAATTGTGGAGTCCTGTAAACTCAGGAGGATCTGTCCTGCAGGGGTGTCTTGAAGGATTCTACCCATTCTCACTGCTGTCACCGGAGCCGGGGCTTTGATATCAAGAACTTTTTCCAGAGTCTGCTGTTCCACTCTCAGGAGTGTGATTGTACGCTTGTCTGACACACATACAATCTCATCATATCTTCCGCCTGCAATATTACCAGTAGCAATATGATAGATCTCCTTCCCCACCTTCATCCTCCATACTTCATGAAGCCTATCATCAGCATACTGATACACGAAGATGTTGCCAGTTTCATCCCCGAAAACAAATCTACAGTATGGAACATTCTCTATTGACAGGCGTCGCATAGACAGAACAGGATTATCGACTACCTTGTGGGCCAACTTGTCCAAAACTACGTCAAACCATCCGTAGCATCTAAGGGCTTGGTCAGTTGTAGATACTATGACTTCAGCGTTCTTGTCACTGAGCACATTTGCTACTACCAGCGAGGTAGGAATGGCCCCTACGGGGATTGAACTCTTCACTTGGAGCTTGTTGTCCATGAACACTAGCAGCCGGAGCTGATTATCGAGCCCTGCTACAACAAAGTCAGGGATTCCATTTCCCAGAACGTCTCCAACATCCAATGCAGCTACTGGTGGAAGGTCGCTTGTGTTTGCTATCTCCTCAAGCCTTGGCTTCTTACCTTTTGTCAACTCAAAGATACGCAGATCCCCGTTCATAGTGGATACCACAACATTCGCTCTTCCACTGCCCGTAAGATCTACAACTTCGAGTGATGTGACTCCTTCTCTGAAGGAGTGTTCGGTTAGTAAGCTAAGCTTGGTCATCTGGCACTGACCTCGTGAGAAGAGGCGCTGTGAGGCAAAAACTCCGTTTCCCTGATTTAAGAGTTGCTCCAACAAGCTTCGGATGTTTCCAGCTGGATTGCTCAGTCTAACTGATGCGTTTAAGATGCCCTTTGCGGGATATGAAGATGAATATATGATGGCTGAGAAAACGCGAAAACCACTCCTTACTGAGGAACACTGGACTTCCACAGAATATGAAGTCCAATCCGAGCTTCAATCATTCATAGATGAATTTGGTGCTTTTACACCCGAGTGGTTTGTAGACATCAAGTTTCATCTGCTGCGTGAATCAGGACTGACAAAGAAGAGTAGAAATGAATTATGCAGACTCTCAATTCACGCCAGTCTTTGTCCTAAATGCGATTTTCTCTATGTTGCCAAAAGGTGTCTTCTTTGGAGCAGACTGTTTCGGATAAACCCGAGGATTATCGAACGTGCACCACCTTGCATTCAGGAAGCATTCAAGAACAACCGGATAAAGATAGTCGCAGATTTTCTAGTCGTTGCTAATCTCATCGACCCTCCTTTCTATAAGGTGCGGTCAGCCCCGTGGTGCAAGACCCTGCGAGGGTGGGGCTATTGCACCCCTGATGAGTATTGTGAGGCAATGGAGCGCGAGAATACGCTGGACTATAGTGCTGCTCGTGAGAGGGTCAAGAGATCCAAAAACCTCTCTCCTGAGTGAACTGCTCTCTGTCATAGTCATTGCTTAAATAACGGGGGAATATCGAATACGCAGGTGAAAGGAGATTACCCCTGGAGATAGTGCGGCTATCCAAGACCTTGATGCAGAAATGGCTGAATTGATTCGACTGACAGGTTTCCGTGAGCACACCATTTCGGAGGCTAAGTCCAAGAAAGGTGCTGCTTGGGATGAAATCCAAGGTAAGATAGAACGACGTAAACGGCTTTGGTCTGTAGAGGAAAAACATACTCGGCAGAAAGCAATCCAAGATCCGGTGCATGGTGCCATCCTTTTTGCACCCTGGGAATTGGACATCTTGTCAAGCATAGAGATGCTACGGTTGCGTTTCGTGAAACAACTCGGTCCAGCTCATCTGGTGTATCCCGGAGCAACGCACACTCGTTTTCTTCACTGTATTGGAACTAATTTCTTAGCGCAGAAGTGCATACGAGTCGTCAACTATTGTGATGACTTAGATGCCCCCTGCTTCCATCCGCTTTCCAACCTACTGGATGACTACCAGCAGAGAGTATTCCGTGCGGCGGCGCTTCTTCACGATGTTGGCCATCCTCCAACATCGCACACTATTGAGTATGCATTGGAGAGTTGGGCTGGAATTGATCATTTGGATTTGGGTGAGTATCTTATCAAGCATAGTACTCTCTCAGATATATTGAAGGATCATGGTATCGAACCAGGAATTGTTGTCGATGTATTCAGAAGAAAAGCAAGAGACCCTGTTTGGATGCTGCTGTCAGATTTTCTTGACCATCCTTTGGATATTGACAAGACAGACTATCTGATTCGAGATGCTCATTTTAGTGGAGTACAGCTTGGCATATTTCCCGCTGAACGCGTTATGTTGACCAACCGAGTTGTCAGAAATCGAGATGGCAACTATGAAAGAGCGTTCATGCTAAAAGCCCTCCATTCTCTGGAGTCGCTAATTATGAGTAGGAATTGGATGTTCAGCGACCTCTATCTTCATCATGCTGTGAAGCTGGCAGAAGCAATAACATCTAAGGCCACCTACTTCCGGCTTCAAGAGGAAGACCTCTCTAGAACTGAATGCTTTGGGCTCTTCACGCGAATGACTGATGCTGACCTCTATCTGTGGTTCAAGAATTCTGAGATTGAGTTTGTGAGGGACTATGCACGGAGAATCAGACATAGGAGGATGTTCAAAGTAGTACTAGCAAGGTCTCTCTCATCATTTGAAGAAGCTTCGAGAGATGCATTACTTGCAAC
>JBHLQS010000285.1:0-3204 GCA_048883405.1 Candidatus Thorarchaeota archaeon | reverse complement strand
TCCTCAAACCCAAGCGTGTACCGACAAGTGCTCTTGGCAAGAGCGCTCCAATCAACAAACCCTGGCAAAACCAATCCCAATCCGTCAAAACGGTCGGTACACGCTTACTTCCTCCTAGACCAACTCTAACTGAAACCAGCGTTTACTACTTCCCATTGGTACACATTGGGGATTGCATCGGTAATTGTTATCAGGGAGGTTTGTTGTCAAAGCTTTGACATGGGATACGATACTGATGTGCTCGTCATAGGAGCAGGTCCGGCAGGCCTTTCAGCTGCCAGACAACTTGCTGAACATGACGTGTCATTCCTTCTTGTTCATCGGGAGAGGAATCCTTGTGAGAGAAAGCCTTGCGGCGGTTTTATCCCGCAGAGGGCATTGGAGCGTTTTGGTATCAAGGATTTTCCAGGTGCATATCCTGTTGATGCGGTGAGAATGAGATTTCCAGGAACCGAACCCGAGATTGTTGAGTTTAATGAGAAGATTGGTGCTAATGCGTCACGATATAATTTGGGACAAGCACAGATGTCGGCCATTGGGGACTTGAGAAGCATATGGTCGGAAGCAGAAGCGATCCGCTTTGAAGTCACTCATGATGCATGTCTTACCAGTTATGTAAGAAAGGACGAAGCCGGGGTCATCTCATCAAGACTCGTGATAGATGCAAGTGGGGCTAATCCAGTTACTCAGCGGTTTTTGCCTATCCGAAACAGGATATCTAATGCATCAATGGGCTACGCTTTTCAATACCAGATGCGTATCGGCAAAGATACTGAATCCTTGCGTGGTGTTAATGATTTCATTTATGGCAGTGATTTCTCTCCCGGAGGATATGCTTGGGCATTTCCAAGAGGTAGGGAGGTTGCTGTTGGCACTGGCGGTCTAATCAATCGTGTCCGGAAAAGTGAGAGACGAGTCAGGGAATACTTGGACCATCTGCTCGCGACGTATAAAGCCCTAAACAGTGAGCTAAGCGATGCAACGGTAATTATGCAAGAGTCAGCACTTATGCCCTTAGCTGGTGTTGTCCGACCATCTTATAGCCGAAGACTTATGCTCTCGGGGGACGCTGCTGGTCATTGCTCGCCAATTACTGGTGAAGGGATTTTCTACTCTATGGTAGCAGGTGAACTGGCTGCTGCAACTGCGAAGGATGCGATAAGAGAGAGGAATTACTCGGCAGAACAGCTGGGGAAATATGAGGGGAAGTGGACAAAGGAGTTTGGATCCGATTTGAAGTGGGGATTGTGGTTGCAAAGGAGATTCATGCGAGAGGGATCTAGGTCGATGGGCTCCACTTTTCTGAGGTCTAAGAAATCACAGAGATTGATAGCGGAAATGCTACTTGGAAAAAGATCAGTGAGAAGTACAATCTTACATGCTGTCCCTGCCTACATGCGCTCGAAACTGTAGAGGAGAAAAACCCTATTCTAATTCGCCCAAATCTGATGCTATTTCTTCAGCCTTTGTCACAATCTCAGTATGAGAACTGCTGAACGCCGCTGTTAAGATTTCCTTTGCTAGTGGTGGAGGGAGCTTCTCAATATGAGAAAGGATTTCAATTGCTACTTCTTTGTTGGGATCGGCAACCAGCTGGACGAGAATATCACTATTGTTTCTGTCATGCAGTTCAACAAGTATTCTTGCTATGTCCTTTCTTACGCTAGGGATTTTGCTCCTAGCCAGTAGCAATAATTCTGAATTAGCTCTTCTTCGCAGGCGTTCTCTTCTTGTTGAAGGTATCATTAATTCAGCAACCTCAATCGAATCTGCCTCACTTGGATCGCTCACTGTTAGGGGCGATCTCATCGCGTTCAATCTTGCTAGCCCTCGAGCGGCGAATTTTCGTATCCGCGGATCTCGCGATTCCAGGTAGCTATTCAGGAGCTTCTCAGCTGCCGGATCTAGAGTATCAATGAGAATATCAATTACAGATTCTTTATGATTACTAGCTAGCTTTGGAAGTTGTTGGATGAGCTCCTTATTGAAATGATGTGTTCGAAGGTCTGAGATTTCCCGTAATAGTCTGAATCGGAGGAAATCATTAATTCCATCCATCTCCAAAACATGCATCGCAGATTCCAGACGCCTTATCGCGTCAATTTCATCGGTGGGCTTTCTCCCAAAATAGTGTGGTGTTCTAGATACCTCTCTATCAAGGGATTTTACATAGTGGTACCAATCATTGGACGGGATTTCTTCATACATTGAATCTGGCTCAAATCCTAGATTGCTAAGAGCACTAGCTATCTGACTCCATAATTCCTCCCCAACTACTGATTGGACATCTGATTTGGGGAATGTGTTGAGTATGGATTTGCCATATCTAGTATTAAGAAGGTGCCCGATATAATACAGTGTTCTTCCAGACCTATGGGTGCCTTTAGTTGTATAGGGTACCCTGCAGTTTGCAATCTCAAGAATACGATTCTTCAATATATTGGGGAGAAACACTGAATATACTGATGACGCAGTTCTCTCAATCGTAACTGCGCCTGAATTGAATTTGGGAGATTGAGAATCCACAAGGTCTCTAGCAAATTCAAACATGCGTTGTGCGGCCTCGCTTCTATCCCCTGATCCTTTCACTACATCTAGAAGCTCATATGACGGAATTTCCAACGCACAATAGACTGGTTCTATGTCAAGGAAATGAGCAATATGATCACGAATCCTGAGGTTTCGCTTCTCACTAAAAGCAGACTGCAAGGTCTTTGCCAGCTTATTATTCTTGCCCATTCTCCCATTGGGCAGAAACTTCTGCAAGATATTGGAGCTGCTCTGAAAATCAGATCTATTAATTGCTGCTAGCAATTCAGTAATACTCAATGTCAGCTCCCTACTAGTCTATGCCTGAGTAGGGTATATGTAGATGTTCCTGGCAGCAGTGGCCAGCAACAACTCCATACTTATGCTATAATCAGATGTCGTCTAGGACCCCGTGCCTTTCATTTTGTGCACGATAAAGCATTTTTTTCGGTACGCCTCATCGTCTAGGCTGTTAATGAAATTCTCGAGCTTTTTGACCCGGGTGAATTCCTCATGGATACCCAAGTCTCTCACAGAAATCATTGCTTTCTTCTTCTCGATTCGAACGTAGACCCCACCGAGGCCCACTGAGTGCTTCATGTATACTGGATCCTCTTGGTTCTTAACTCGATAGAATCCCTGTCTTCTCAACATTCGTGTGACCATGTTCATCAT
>JBHLQS010000284.1:0-3251 GCA_048883405.1 Candidatus Thorarchaeota archaeon | reverse complement strand
AATCCAAAGTCACCAACTCTAATGCTTGAAGCCTTGCATATGATCCATGCTCTGGTTTGGCTCAGAGTTGCAGAAGCTGGAATGGATAAGCATAACGCCTTGGAACTCTACGGAAAAGCTGTTGGTACCGTTGAAGCGGCTAGAACTGCACTGGGACCCCTTGTTGGTGGACTCGCTCAATGGGCAAAGGAACAAAACATCAAAGTAGTCTACAACAAAGCGCGAGGCCTGCTAGCAGCCACTACGGACCTCGAAGAGATGGCAAAGAAGGAACTTGAAGCATTTAGAAGGATGAAATAGAATACTTCAAATGAATCTCTCTTATGTCGTTTTGAAAGATAGGTTGGGCTTTGGGTCATAAGAAGCCATAACAATGAAGAAAGAGGAGGGAGCATGTACTGATTACTGCGTTTGTTAGTATGTCAGTTACACCAGGTGAAGATGAGAGAATCGTCAAAGAGCTAGTGAAGGACAGGATCATCCAAGAGGCGTGGTTGACAACCGGAGAGTATGATGTGCTCCTAGTACTTAGAGCTGAAGACACGGAGGAGATTAATCATTACGTCAATGAGAGAGTTCGTGGAACCGAAGGTGTCGTACGCACCGTTGTTACCTTTGGTATTCAATCCATCACACATAGCGATTAGTTAGAAATCCTTCATATGCTCCGACCATTTATCAGCAGGAAACCGGTGTTTCATAATTTCAAGCTCAGAAAGGATGCTTTTCTCTAGATCCACTTCAAAGCAATTGGCGAGCTGCAAAAGGAGGGCTAGAACTTGGGCGAATTCTCGAGATAGGTCATCTCGAGACGGTGCATCATGACCCAATCCAATGACCTTGTATCCCTCTTCAACAGTAATATGGCGTGAAATCTCTCCAAGTTCTTCGATGAGATGAGTGAAGACGAGAGAGGGATTGAACTTATCCCATCCCCTCTCCTTCTCAAATTCAGCTGTTGTTCTCTGAATCTCGCTCAGGTCCATCTATGTCATCCTCCTCGTTATTTGCAATACCTGGGCTCGTGCGTGGTCTTTTGCCTGACTTGATGGATTCTTGAGAGGGCCGAGCTCTATATCATCAGATAGTGGCTCGCCCCCTAGAAACATCGCCTCACTGACTACGCCCATCATATCAGCTGGCGGAAGAATAGCACAAGGCAACTTCATCCCAGGTTCCACGTTAGATATGTTTGTTACAATAGTCCAGATGCGGCTACCATCTGTGCATCTACACTCAGTGAGATTAGAAGAACCCGCCACATCTCTTATCTGGCTGATTTCTACAGCTAGAATGTCAATTGCATGAGCAGGATCATCAGCAGCCCTTAGGAGTCGCTGTTCAAATCCCTCCACAATGGAAAGCGAATATTGCGTATCTGTGAAAGCTAGCTTCTCCTTGATTGATTGTGGCTTATAGGCCTGTGATTTGGATGCCTCTCTGAACAAATCTGCAAACTCCGCAATTGCACTAACAAGGTTCTTTGTTGCTTCAAGTTCAGCCAAGGTCTTGCCATCGACATATGAATACTTAACTTCATACAGTAGAGCTCCCGCAGTCTTCAAAGCGGTCGCCAGTTTTGAGTACTCGATATGCATCCTTAGCTTCCGGTTCCCTACAATTTCGCTAAGGCGTCTCAATGCATCCTCAAGCACTAGAACTCTAGCATCCTTTGCAGTGTCCAGAACGGTTCACCTAGAAGAAACGTGTATGTGGCCTTGATAAAGGCCGCGCCTGATTGGTTTAGGAGACCACGAATAGTGATATAAGACAAGATTGGTAACGCGTTCACATCAGAGACATACGCCATATGAGGTGCTTGAATGATCCAAGCGTTATTCATAATCGCTGAGAGCGGGCTTTGCCTTATCAGTAAGACATACGGCGCTGCAGAGGAAGGAGGAATAGACGACAACCTAGTAGGAGGCTTTCTTCAGGCAGTTGGATCATTTGGGGAGGAACTCCATGGTGGAGGAGTATTAGAGGACATGAGTTTCAAGGGGTTCAAGATTGTCCTCTCAAGGCACCCTGGTTTTATGGTGGCTGGGATGATAGACCAAATTGATGATAGGATATCAGCAAAAGCAGTCCTGTCGGATGTTGGAAATGAGTTTCTTGAAGGTTATAAGAACATAATAGCAGATTTTGATGGCAGCTTGGACCACTTTGAGGGATTTTATCCGAGAATCGATGAAATAACGAGGCTCGGGAAAGCAGCCGAAAAGCGAGTTATCGTGCCAGTTCTTAAAGGCAAAGTATCTCCAATGCTAGTCAGGCTTGGTCAGATGACCCAAACAGTATTTGATGTTGCTAAGAAGTGCCAAGGCAAATTGACCACCAATGACATCGCGTATGAACTCAAGATGTCGCTCAAAGAGGTCGTAAAGTCTTTGCACACTCTTGAAGACATGGACATGCTCGAGTGGAAAGAAGTGGGGTAATACCCGCAATTGTTTGTTCTGCTGTTCGGATGCGTTATTGTGTCTGACCCCACTCGTTTCCTATAGCAATGAGAATCAGACCAATAACGATTAATCCTGGAGCCAAGACGCCCGGAATTGTATATGACCCCGCAAAGACAAATTCTGCCAGCACATGGCGAGCTGCATGGATGACTCTGCCAGCAAACAGTACGAAGAATCCCAATCCAAGCATGAAGTTGGACCGTCTCAGAATACCCCCTGACTGCCAAGCTAGGTACCAGAATAGGAGAGGAATGAACAATGCATAGACTGCCCCAGCACCACCTGAAAGAATCTGACGATCTAGTTCTGCGAGTGGTACAAGAGCTAGGATAATACCAATCAAGACAGCCGGGATGGCAAAGAGGATCTCAGCCCATCGCTTTCCAAAAATCATGAATGCTGCGGTAGCAGAAAGGATTGCAAGTGCCATCCATTGGAAGAAGGCCCCCGCACTAAGCCATGGAGCAGGATCAGATAGCAGAACTGAGAACTGCGTTTCAAGTCCTCCGTATAGAGATGATATATCTGCGTAGAAATCACCGACGAAATAGAAGCATCTCCCTATGGCAAGCAAGAGAAAGAAGAGGGCCATTGCAAGCTGGAAAGGATTTCTTGTCTTCCTGTATCTGAAGAAGAGGAAGAATATGAAGATGAAGAAATAATACCCAACCACAAGGAACCATAGTCCTATGTGCACTTCTCTAATTGCCATGTCGATGGTTTGTAACATCGTGCTCTCTCCATTGGCTTCTGGACAACACTAGTACGGTTCTGTTCGCTTCCCAA
>JBHLQS010000283.1:0-3252 GCA_048883405.1 Candidatus Thorarchaeota archaeon | reverse complement strand
TCCTTCTCAGCTTTCACTATTTGCTCCAGAATGAAGGGAGCATTGTATGCTTCGTCAACATGCGATTCCACACTATGTGTTCCAAATTTCGGAGTGTAGTTCACTATCTCATAACCTGCAGGAGTATGAAGCTTCACGAAACCTCGCTTCTTCTCATCCACCCACCAATCTATCCCGGTAGCACCGATTAGGGCAATCCGCTTCATGATATATCACCAGCAGGAACCAACAATGCGGCTCATGTTTCAAGTATCTATCGGAGGTTTCCAATGATATCTTCCATAGGCTTGTACTCGAGCTCAGGATGTCCATAACGTTCAGGGTGGAATGCCTTCCGACCAATTTCCGTGCTACCAGCGAATCTCAACCTTTCATGGGCAGGAGATGCTGTCACAACAACTTCCATCCCCTCTTTGAGGTTGGCACTCATGACCCCATGTCCTGTGTCAGGATAATGCATGCAAATGAGATCAGGAAACATCACTACGGGTTTTCCATCACTCATTGCCATCATGTATTCGTTCTTAACAACAACTTCTAATTTTCCTTTCAGGTCCTCAGGCTTGATTCTCACAACTACATGCCAATGGCCTGCTCGATCTTCACCTTTCACTTCCTCAATCTTGCCCTGAGTAAGTCTTCGACCGCCCATAGTATCCAAGAATGCATCAATTGGATCTTTCTTGTTCTCGTTCGCATCTCGTACAGCTTCACCAAGCTCGATCGATTTTGAGATGCTGTCTGGAATTACAGATTTCTTCAACTGTGCACCAGATTGATGATAGTGATTGTTCGCGCCAGCACCGCCATCATTGACAACAGCAAATCTCCCAATCTCATCAGCAAGAGCTGGTGAAGTAGACTTCTCAACGACAACTATGCTCCCATTCTTCGTGACAAGTGGCATTGGGCATAGCTCTACTCCATATCCAACAAAGGAAATCATCTGGCTCTCTGGAGCAGAGCGGCCGAGTCCATCCCCATCAACCGTGGTTATCCCTGCTCTAGCTGCTAGTGATAGCATGACAGTGGTGTTCGTGCCACCCAACTCAAAGGGTACAAGGTGGTCGACCTTCTTGCCGGCGATTTTCTCAGACATTTTCATTGCTTCATGGAGCTCATATCTGGTTTCCCAAGCTTCAAGCATATCTCCTATGGAAGTGAATGCTTTCACTGAGCCCATATACCCGCCACAGACAATGAATGCTTCATCTCTAATTTCAACCGGTGGTGTGATTTCGTAAATGCGACCTCGGTCGTAATCCCAATCGACCAATGGTTTTCCAAAAGTGACTGGATCTCCGCCACCTCCAGTCCCGAGTATTCCCACACCCGTTAGCATATCGTAGGAATTCTGCTTCGTCAGCTTCACTGATTCTCTCTCCAATGATCGCCCCTTAGAAGGCTTATAGATTACTCAGCGTTCCGAGTGCCTTCCATTGAATGAACTACCTTGTACCAGCGCTGCTTGGTACCAACCTTTGCTCGACGCTTCCAGGACCCTGATTTCGGTTCATCCTCAATCATCTGATGGAGCTTCTTGGCCCTGGACAAGACCAGTTCCTTTTGCTCCTCGGTGATTTCCGGAACAGTGGGTACGAAGTCAAAGAACTTCTTGAGGTTCTCAGTCACAGTATAGTAGAATCCCCAGTCTTCTGAGAGCATCTTCGCTATATACTTTCCATTGACCTGAGTGTCATCATGCTCAGTACTTACATCGTGGGCAAGGAAAGTGATGATAAGGTCCTTCAAGTCCTTTGCATTGATCTCGATAATCTGTGTCTTCTCGAGGAATAGTTCCGCCAAGGGAATCGTAGGCTTATCCGCTTCTAGTCGGTTTTTCTTCTTGAAATCAATTTTATGACAGAATTCAAGGTGATCGTAGAAGACATCTACTTTGCGTTCGCGTTCAACATCGATGAAAAGATCCCTCAAAGTGCTAGCACGAGCAAACCCAGGAGGAACCCAGTGGTAACCTAGTTCATCTCTGAAGAGATTTCGTAGTTTCTTCTGGTGCTTGTAGTAGCTTATGAAGTCAATATCGGTGACCTCTCTACCCATCTTGATATGGAGGTCAGTATGCTCTGGACTCTTCAATCTGAATGCAAGACAGCCAATAAGTCGTAGTGGAATGTCCATTTCAGCTGCTGCTTTCTCGATCCGCATTGCTTCCTCCATAAAGTCATCAAGAATTGGACCGTATTTCCCATTCAAATCTCTGTACTCCTCTAGAATTCAAGGGTCTTATTACAATGTCCGATGTTTCATGTGGCATTAATATCTTGTGACATGGCACAGACTCTGACTTTTCTTTAATCTCCTTAAATCGCAAAATGTGTTGCACCATTAAACTTTAAACGAGGCTCAACCGTGACATCGACAATCTGATATCTGGGGACTTACTTCCTCAATACAGGGTAGAATGAGAGGTAAATCGATGAGGATATTCCTAGCCTGTGACCCACACGGAAGCCAGCAGACCTGGGAGAAGATGTGTCGGGCACCCAAGGCATTCAAAGCAGATGTGGCAATGATGTGTGGCGATCTCACTGGCAAGGCCATTATGCCTATAATCCAAGAGAAAGAAAACAGGTGGTATGCAAGTCCGCAAGGAAAGAAGAAGACCTTCAAGAAACAGGAAGACCTTGATAGGTTTATCAAGTTCACCAAGGATGAAGGATTCTATCCAAAGATACTCACACCAGATGAACTAGCCTATCTCCAAGAAACTCCGGGAGAGATTAAGAAACTCTTCGACGAGCTCATGACACAGAGAATCCAGGAATGGCTAGATATGGCAAATGAACGCATTCCTGAAGAGGTCATGGTCGTTGTGAATCCAGGAAATGATGACCATTATGTGATAGACGATATCATCAAGAACGATGAGAGGGTTATATACCCTCTACAAAGAGTAGTGGATATACATGGATATCCCATGATAAGCCTTGAATGGGTCAACTCAACACCTTGGAACACCCCTAGGGAGTGCCCTGATGAGGAGCTTCTCGATAAGCTAGAGGCAGAGTTTGCACGGCTTGAAACCGATGATTATTCAAATGTGATCTGTAATTTCCACGACCCTCCATACAACTCCGGGCTGGATGTTGCACCCAAATTGACTGAAGACTATCGTGTGGAGAAGGCTGGTGCACATGAGATTATGGTTCCAGTTGGCAGTAAATCTGTTAGAGCAGTGATTGAAAAATACCAGCCGCTTTTGGGCATGCATGGTCACATTCACGAATCAGT
>JBHLQS010000282.1:0-3254 GCA_048883405.1 Candidatus Thorarchaeota archaeon | reverse complement strand
GCACAGAGAAACAACATCATGGCTGCGATTGTGATTGCTGAGGCTGTCAAGTCTGCTCTAGGCCCCAAGGGCGCAGACAAGATGTTAGTCGACAGCTTCGGGGATGTGACTGTATCAAATGACGGTGCAACCATTCTGAAGGAAATGGATGTTGCTCATCCTGCTGCCAAGATGGTGATTGAGGTTGCAAAGACAGTTGATTCAGAGGTTGGAGATGGCACTACAACAGCTGCTATCCTCACTGGCGATCTATTGAAGACTGCGGAAGGCCTTCTCGACCAGAAGATACATCCAACTACTATCATCAGCGGATATCGGAAAGCTTCTGATAGGGCACTTGAAGTAATAGATAAGGTGGCAGAAAAAATCGACCCTGAGAGCAGTGAGTACAAGAGAATACTACTCGATGTGGCCAAAACTGCAATGTCCAGTAAGTTCGTTTCGACCTCGCGTGACCAGCTATCAAAGGTAGTTGTGGATGCAGTGCTTGCCATAAACAAGGATCGAGACCCAGACGAGGAATTGAACATTGATGACATTCCCAGACAAAAGCAAGAGGGAATGCCCGTAGATGCAACCCAGCTAGTCAAGGGTCTTGTTTTGGACAAGGAAATAGTACATCCAGGAATGCCCAAGAAAGTTCAGAATGCCAAGTTGCTACTGCTTGAGAGCCCATTGGAAGTGCAGAAGACTGAGTTTGATGCCAAGATCTCAATCAGTGATCCCACATCCATGCAGAGCTTCCTAGATGAGGAAGAGCGAATGCTCAAGTCGATGGTGGATAAGATTGTCGAGTCTGGCGCAAATGTTGTTATTGCCCAGAAAGGAATTGACGATGTCGTCCAGCATTTCTTGGCGAAGGAAGGAATCCTAGCAGTGAGGCGAATCAAGAAGTCAGACATAGAGAGATTGCATAAAACAACCGGTGCAACAATTGTGTCTAAGATTCAGAACCTCACAAAGAATGACCTTGGAACCGCTAAGATCGTAGAGCAGAGGACTGTGGGAGAAGACAAGATGCTCTTCATAGAGGGAACTAAGAAGACTTCAGTTGTCACTCTTCTCGTCAGAGGAGGAACAGACCACATTGTGGACGAAGTGGACCGTGCACTGAATGATGCGCTCTATGTTGTACGTGATGTGGTAATCCATCCATATGTCACATATGGAGGCGGCTCTCTAGCTGGAGAGATTGCTAAGCAATTGCGGGACTATTCCGAAAAACTCGAGGGACGCGAGCAATATGCTGTGAATGCGTTTGCCGATGCTGTTGAGTCTTTGCCTAACACGCTCTCTGAAAACGCCGGCCTAGATCCCATTGATATGATTGTCAATCTCAGAAATGCCCATGCGAATGGCCAAGTGACCTATGGCATCAATATCGATAAGGGCAAAGTGGATGACATGAAGAAAGCGCGAATCATCGAGTCAGCACTCGTCAACAAGCAGATTGTTATGTCAGCGGCCGAAGCTGCACAAATGATTCTAAAGATAGACGATGTGATCAGCTCAAAGGGAGGAGGCCTCGGTGCAGGCGGAGCAGGCCCTGGCGGCGACTTCGACGCAGATGAGGACTAGAGAAGATCAATCACAATGAAGAGCAGGTGTGCTTATGTCAGATGACCCAAAGGAAGCGAAAACCGGAACTGAGAAGAAATCTCCAGAGGATTCTGATGCTGAGAAGGCTCAGATACTCACGAATATTCAATCCGTAGGACCCAAAAATGCAGAGAAGTTGGTCGCTGCTGGATACGATACCATTGACAAGATTGCTTCAGCAGATTCTGAGGAGCTCGCAGCAGCCGTTCCGGGGGTCAGTACTGCCAAAGCAGTGGATTTCATCGCGGCAGCATCGAGTCTCAAAGAAGCTGTCGATGCTGGTGAAATCGACCTAACTCGTAAGGGCAAGAAATCAAAGCGAAAGAAAGCTCCAGAACCAGAACCTGATGTTCATGAGCTTCCTCCAGCTCAAGAGATTGCCAGAGCCGAGATTCGTTCAAGTCTGAAGACCGGACTTGAAACCGATAAGGTCGCCATGGGCATTCCTATTGGTCCAAAGTGGCTTACCAAATTTGAGAAGGCCAGGATAATAGGCGCACGTGCATTGCAAATCTCAATGGGTGCGCCAATAATAATCAGTATGAAAACAGCTCCAAAAGAGCTGTTCGCCCTAGCTGAAGCAGAACTCCGGGCTCGTGTCCTTCCGATGACAGTCAGGAGGACACTGCCAACCGGAGAGCATTTTGACATTCCACTCACTCGTCTCTTGGAAAACACGAGGCTTGACTGAATCAGCCTCGTCTTCTCTTTTCTTCATTCGAGTGTGCAAAGACAAAATCCCTTAAATGGGGTTCACATCAGACTATAAGTTCCGCGTCACGCGGAGTGGTGATCAGGATGCAAGAGATACTCCTCAGTTCAGATCTTGTTATTAGGTGTTTGATTGGTTTCACGGTTGGCGCTCTCATTGGACTTGAAAGACAGAAAAGAGATATTGAGGAGTCTCCTGGTGGTGTAAGGTCATTTGGTCTTCTAAGTCTATTAGGAACTATCTCTGCGTATACGTTTCTGATAACTGATAGTGAGTTGATAATGATCTATGCAATCGTGATCGCCACGATTCTGATTGCAGTTCAGGCCATCCACAAGATGTTTCAGACTGCCCACAAAGGAATGACCACCTCAATTGTGCTGGCAATTTCCTTCGTTCTAGGTACAATGGTTGGTCTCGATGAGATTCCCCCTCCAGGACAGCTGATAGGGCCGCTGCAAGTCTTTGCCATGACGATATCTTTCCTTGTGTTTCTTGTGTTGGGCTTTAAGCAGGAATTCAGAGCTGCTGTGGAAGTCATCACTCGAGAGGAAATGATAAGTGCGGCCGAGTTAGGAGTTCTGATTCTGTTCCTTTGGCCCCTGATGCCTCAGACAGTTCAGCTATGGACAATCACTGTTCCCACTTTCCAAATCTATCAATTCGCCATTATTCTTCTGACTATTAGCTTTGCTAACTATCTGCTAGTCAAGAAGTTCAAAGGAAGGGGCCCCTATTTCTTTGGATTCTTTGGCGGATTTGCGAATAGTGAGGCAACAGTTTCAAGCTTGACAGACTTCCATGTTCGAGCTGAGAGAACCTTTCCGGGAAGGACTGCGGTAGGAACAGTGCTTGCTAATGTAGCTATGGTTATTAGAAATGGTGTTATCCTGATTCTGGCGGATCCGTCCCTTCAGATTTTCAGATTCTACATGATACCTCT
>JBHLQS010000281.1:0-3261 GCA_048883405.1 Candidatus Thorarchaeota archaeon | reverse complement strand
TTGCGCTGTGACAGGCCTGACAACTACTAAGGCCAGTAGTGCACAGGTGAACAGAAGGACTGGTAATCTTCGCAATTTCCCGTCTCCATTAGATTGTCCTGAAAGAATGGGTCCTTAAGACTTGCTGGCTTCTTTTGTTGTTTTCTTGTGCCGTTGACCAAGCTCTACATACATCTCAGCTCCGATCATGAAGGCTTCTTTCATCCCCTCAGAGACCTCCTTCACTACCTTCCCTGGCACTCCTAGAACCAAGCTGTTGTCTGGGATCACCTTATTCTCAGTCACGACCGACCCTGCGCCTATCACACAGTCGGCTCCAACTTTGGCACCAGTTAGGACCACGGCTCCCATTCCAATAGCTGTTCGGTCGCCAATCTCACATGCGTGAACTACACTGTTATGTCCAACTGTCACATATTCCCCAATCGTGGTGGGATTGAAGGGAGTGACATGAACTGAGCAGTTGTCTTGAATAGACGTCCCCTTCCCAATCTTGGCTTTGTTGAAGTCGCCTCGAATAACTGCAGACTCCCATATGCTGCAGTCCTCAGCTATCTCAACATCGCCTATCACTGAGGCACGCGGAGATACATATGCTCGTTTATCGACTGATGGTGTCTTGCCTTCAAACTCATAGAGTCCCATTAGATGCACCTTGGAGCGGGAGTACATCACTTGGTCTTTAAGCATATTGAAAAGGCGTAACTGAGAGGCGGTTCAGGATACAGATGCCCGTTACGCCATTACACTATCCTGCAGGATACATTCTCTCTAAGACTAACAAACGGCTCTCATTGCCAGGGCTTTTGGTAGGATCATTCATCCCCGATATCGAAGTACCTCTCATGTGGGTCCTGTTTCCAGGGGTATGGGATCATTTGCTCTTTCACAGCTTGCTTGGTGTATTTACGGTGTGTACCTTTCTCGCGGTGTTGGTTACACGGTTCATCTATCCCTCAGTCATCTCCACAATCTTTGGGGTGGACCAAAGAGAATTGACAGAAGCCTGTCGAGTCACTCCGGCCTTGGTAGTTTCTTGCATGCTAGGCGCATTGTTTCATGTTTTGGTTGACATACCTATGCATCCGTACAATCCAACATTATGGCCATGGGTTCCACCCAACGAGATTGTAGGCGCGGTAGTACTCTTCTTTGGAGAGGGAAGTACACTTCTGGGATTTTCCAGAGCAAACATGCTCTTCTCGGTCATCATGGGGGTCCTAGGAATTCTCATACTCATTGCAAACATCAACAAGAGTTTCTGGGAAGAGATTTGGCTCGGGTACAGCACTTCGGTGGAGGATTATGACCGAACAGGTACAAACCACTCCTCCAGCGAGATTTGGGATTGAGTATCAAGAATGTCTTCATTCATGTAGAGCCTTCTTAGGAACTGATTATATCCTTCAACACTGTCTGTTCGGACCGTTGCAAAGAGACTGTAATCTTCGCTGGTTCGATGGAGGTCCCAGACTTCGCTCATCATGCTCACTTTCTGAGCTGTCTGTGCAATCGTGCCAGGAGTTGGTTTAATCTGAAGAAAGAACTTGATTGGCAAGCCAATGTCTGTGAATTTGATATCGGCTGAGTAGCCAACTATAGCTTCCCGATCTTCCAATCGTCTTATTGCCTTGGAAACTGCGGGTTGACTTAGACATGGTTTCATCCTGTCACCAATCTCACTCTGGGATAAAGGAAACGGATTATCCTTTGTAGGAGCTTGGCGGTAGATTATGCGCAACAGGTCCCAGTCTTTTGATGACACAAGTTTCGGTTGCACGGGTTGACTGTTCAATATATACCCATGAGTCTTGTAAGTTGTGAGGACTTGCACAAGCTGGTATTTGTCGGCTTTAGCCTTTGCAACAACATGGTCTACATTGTCAAGGAATTGGACAAAAGAACCGGATCCCCGGAATCGAAATAGGCCAAGGAGAGAGTGGTCCCCAGATATTCCATCCAAGGACTCGAGCTCTGGCATATCGAGAAGTCCTGTACTTACATCAAGCTCTCGTGGATTAGTCTTCAAGAGGAGTATTGTATTGCGTTCTGCATAGACCTGAGCAGGATTAAACACAGTCACATATGCCAAGATGACACGATTGCGTACAAGCTTCTTGATGATTCGAGCAATCCAATTTCTATTCTTCCCAACCTTTTCACTCAAATCGGCAAGGCTTGACCTTGAGTTTCGCATCAATTCCCATAGGACTTTTTGTTCGCTCTCAGTAATGTTTTGCACTCTTCATGCCTCGATCTTGTGCAATCTATTCCTTGCCAATATGATGGATTCATATATGTCCTCCTCTCCGCACACGCCTGTGATTTAGATGACTGACTATAAGGTCAAAGACATTGGTCTTGCCAAAGAAGGTAGGATGTTAATTGAGTACGCTGAGAAGCATATGCCTGTATTGATGCATCTCAGGAAAAAGTACTCTGAGAGCAAGCCCTTGAAGGGAATGAGAATTGCTGGTTGCCTCCATGTGACTAAAGAGACCGCAGTATTGGTTGAAACTCTTCGAGCGGTAGGTGCCGAGGTAGCATGGTCCGGATGCAATCCGTTGTCTACTAATGACAAAGTCGCAGCTGGACTTGCTGCGAATGATGTGCCAGTCTATGCGTGGCACAATCTGAACACCGAGGAGTACTACTGGTGTATCGAGCAGACACTCAAGACAGAGCCCACTCTTACACTTGATGATGGTGCGGACCTCATCTTCACCCTTCATAACAAGCACCAAGAATTGATACCCAATCTATACGGTGGTTCCGAAGAGACTACAACGGGCGTTATTCGTGTGCGTGCGATGGCTGATGATGGCGCCTTGAAGTATCCGATCATGGCTGTCAACGATGCAGACACCAAGCACTTGTTCGACAACGTATACGGAACAGGACAGAGCGTCTTTGATGGTGTCATGAGAGCCTCTGCCATCCTGATTGCTGGAAAGACTGTTGTAATCGGTGGCTATGGATACTGTGGCCGTGGAATGGCTGAGCGTGCGAGAGGGCTGGGTGCCAACGTGATAGTGACTGAAGTGGATCCTATTCGTGCGTTACAGGCGAGGATGGATGGATTCAGAGTCATGCCTATGAATGATGCTGCTCCTGAAGGCGACCTGTTTCTGACCGCTACTGGTATGAAGGACGTCATAACAAAAGACCACTTCAAAGTCATGAAGGACGGTGCGCTGTTTGGGAACGCAGGTCACTATAATGTCGAGATTAACGAACCAGACCTAATTGCGCTCAGTAAGA
>JBHLQS010000280.1:0-3267 GCA_048883405.1 Candidatus Thorarchaeota archaeon | reverse complement strand
GAAGTATCGAAATACATTGTTAGATTTAGACCATAGAGGTCTGCAAGAAACTGTGTCGGCTCAGCCTGCATATAGATTGGTCCAGGATAAATCAGCCATGTGTCGTTATACCTTACATATGCAAACGAAAAGCCTACACTAGTGGCAGCCAACACATCATGAAGGTCCAAATCAACACCTGCAGCCTGAATTGCGGCAGAAGTTGCAGCCCATGCACACAGTCCATTAATCTCTTGCCAAACATATGGCACATTCTCAACTATTCCTTCAGAATTAGCCTTCACCCCGTGATTTGAAGGAGTCTGTGCTTCTATTGATAATTGGGGCGCAAGCAATACTACTGCGATAAGTATGAGTGCAAGGACGCCGGACGGTTTCATATTTCGTCAATCGTCTCAGTAGCTTTTCTATCATAAGCATGTCGCTGGAGGAATAGGTGAACTATACGAGTCTTAATAGACGTTTGAATTCACACACTTCCAGACATCAAAGACAATTCCGATTTGTATTGAGCTGATTCACATAGTTTTGCACATCCAGAATAAGTACTAATTATGAAATAGCTGACAAAATGGGAGGAAAATGAGAAGAAGATCGATGGGTATCCTATTTGTGGTGCTGCTTGCTTCTGCCGTGATTATTGGCGGCTTATACCTCTTGATGACCCTCGAGCCAATAGTTGACTATGATGAAACAGTTGTCATCTATGAGGACACCTACGCTGAAGCGCAGAACATCTCGATCTACTATGATGTTTGCTTTCACAATGCCACCTTCAATGTGGTCGATAATCCCGGATACATGATCAAAATCAACTATAGACTTGAAGTCCTTGTCGACGGAGCAAAAGGTAAGAACACGAATCTTCAGGTGCAGCAGAGTGCGAATGGTAGGTATGTTAGCATTCAGATTCTGAAAGAGAATCCAGCTGATGTGTGTGCGCTGAATAAGGGAGATGCGCGAGCAATCGTCAATGTCACCATCAATAGGGCTTACACGATTGACATAGAGGCATTGGCTGGACATGGCAATCTCAATCTGACTGCAAATGGTGCAATGTTCGACAACATCTACTTCCATCATGGCATCAATTGCCCAGGAAGCAACAACTTGAACATAACAAACTCAGTGGTATATGAGGATCTGAGGTGTGAGGTAACCACGGGCAATTTCTGGGTAAGACTTGAGAACGTAGAGGTGAAAGGCACATTGACTTGTTCACCGGAGAGTAGTGGAACACTCATAGTATTATGAAATCTTCAAATTTCAATTGGTGAATACAGACTATCCGCATCCAATGACCAGAGAGCAACGTTTATGCACTTGATGAGCAGAGAGGGCTTGGAGCGAAGTCGGATTGAACTATCACCTGGTGTTGACACGCAGATGTAATCTTAATTGTTCATATTGCCACGGTGGAGAAGAAACAGGACCTGGTTCTGAGATTCAATACTCACTTGATGATATTTCCTCGTTTCTGGAGAAAGATGATGATGTCCAACTCATGCTCTATGGTGGTGAACCCACTCTCAGAATTCCGCTAATCACTGAAGTGATGAAGCGGTTCTCCAAGGCGAGGTTCATGCTTCAGACGAATGGATTGCTTCTGAATCAAATTCCCGAAGAATATGCAAGGAGGTTTCACTCAATCCTTGTATCGATAGATGGTATTGAAGAAACAACCGATGGTTATCGCTCCAAGGGAGTGTATCAGAAGGTCATCAATAATGTCAGATGGCTGAGAGAGATTGGGTACGAGGGCGACATCGTGGCTAGAATGGCGGTTTCTGAGCAATCAGACATCTACAGAGATGTCAGACATCTTGTTGAATTGGAAAACCCCTCGTTTGACCATGTGCATTGGCAACTGAACGTTGTCTGGGATGCTGAAGGAAACTGGCATGATTTTGATGGATGGCTATACAATTCCTACAATCCCGGGATTTCCCATCTGGTTGATGAGTGGATTGAAGCCATGGAGTCAGGTGTCGTTGAAGGAATCGTTCCATTCTTGCCGCTTATGAGAACTCTGGTAACTGGCGAAGATTCTGAATTGCGTTGTGGATCGGGTCTAGATACATTTGCGATTCACGTTGATGGCTCAATTGGAGTATGTCCCATCTCCCCTGACTGGGAATTCTCAATTGTGGGAAACATCAAGGACTCCTCACCAGAGGAACTCAGAAATGTGATGCAAGTCGATGAGCCTTGCCCCTCCTGTGAGATATTCGGGATTTGCGGCGGCCGCTGCCTCTTCGCAAACAAGGAAAGACTCTGGGGAGAAGAAGGCTTTGCGAAGGTTTGCGGTAGTGTGAAGCATCTGGTTGCCTCACTTAGAAGACATATTCCCGCTGTTAGGAAACTGATTGAAGAGGGTGTAGTATCAATAGAGGATTTTAACTATCCAGAGTTCAATAATGGGTGCGAAATAATCCCCTAGGATATTAGTCGTCCTCTTCTTCAAGTACCTCTTCCTCAACAAGGTTCTTCTCCATAGTGACAATGACTTCTTTGAGCCGTTTATTCCGACCGGTTTCCTTGTATCCAAGATATTCGTAGAAGGAGAGCTGTGCTTCGATAGCACCATACACCTCAACTTCGACCACTTGTGCGCCTCTCGAAGCCAACAGATTCTCGGCATATTGCATAAGCAGGGTTCCAATACGTCTGCCTCTGAATCGCTCAAGGATTCCAAGTCGTGAGATGACTCCTCGATGCCCGTGCAGCCGCACACGCATGGTCCCTACTATCTCGTCCCCCACAAGTGCCACATATTGATCACCCATCTGGATGTGACGAGAAATCTTCGATAGACCCTCAGTGAGGGCTGCAGGTGTTCGAGAAAGCTGTTTCTTGACGGGCTTATAGGCTTCCACTATGATAGCTTTGACGAGGTCAACCTCGCTAAGCTCAGCCCGTCTTATCATGACTTCTGCATAGTCGTACATAGTGTGCGCTTCCTCACGACATTCTCTGCCTCTTTATAAATAACCACACTAACATATGAGATTTGGGGCGTATCCATATTAGATTCACGTTGTCGGCCAACATACATCATCCAGTCTATTCCTTTGATAACGTAGATTTCATTAGAGGGAGGAGGGATATGTGCCATTGATTGCAATGGATCCCGTATTTATTCAGCCAGTTAGAGATGCAGACCGAGACTGGGTACGTCAGGTTTCTATAGAGCATTGGGCATCTGAGATAGTTGTTACGAGAAACAGTGTCTATCTTGTTGAGGAGCAGCCTGGTTTCATAGCTCTA
>JBHLQS010000279.1:0-3289 GCA_048883405.1 Candidatus Thorarchaeota archaeon | reverse complement strand
ACGAAACAAATCAATGAAGTGGTTGCTTACTGCAAAATCCCATTCTATGGCAATGTTGTCTATGGTTTCTTCTTCTCCAAGGACTGAACTGATATTGTCGATTAGTTTATCCATCCTTGGAAGACTTTCGAGCTCCCCGACGAGCATACCGCAGGCATTAGGCATGGTATCGAGGAACACAATCTTCCTATCTCCATCACCCCATGATAGCTTCCCCCCATATCCAAGGCCGCTATTCCATCTCCTGACATTTCGAGTAACTGTCGCATCCGGAGCACCTACGAAGGTGGCATCAGGCTCCATGCCAAGCTGGAATAGGGCATGATGGATTTTAGCCAATCCATATTTCATATTTGCAACACAGAGGGCATTTGCAGAATCCATCAGACCACTTGAGAACACATGACCTGAGGCTCTGTCGAGCACATCACTTCGCGATAAAGATTGAAAATCTCTTGTCACTCTTTTCATCTCCAGATTCTTCCCACTCACGGCAGACTGATTTGTCACTGAGTTTCCACTAGTAATTCTTCTCCGAAAAGGTCCTCAATGGATGCCATCCTCGCGCTTAGACGGTCTTCGACAACAAAAAGAAACTCAAGTAGTTCTTGATGCAGACTGTCTCCCAGCTCTCTGCTGACTTCGTAATTCAATTTGCCATAGTCATGCTTGCGTTTCTCCATGTATTTGGTCATTATGCTCTCCATACTCCCCGTCTTACCAATAAAACCGCGAAGCAGTCCCATGAGGCCAAGGCGGTCTAGGGTGTCTGCATCATAGACGATTTTTTCCTCAGGGGTAACTGGGGGTATCTTGGAGGTTGGAGTATGTCGTACAACTACTCGTGTAATTGTATCACGCACGTCCTTGTCAACATTGAGACCGTCCAGAAACTCCTCTGCTAGAGTACCCCCAAAAAGGCCATGAATGTGTGAGAATACCCGATTGGTCTTACCAATGTCATGCATTAGAGCTCCAGCAATGCAGACAAAGGGATCGACCTCCTTGTCGATGTTCTTTGCAATCTCAATGGCATATCTACAGACAGTGAAGACATGAGAGTAGTCATGGCTGTCACTTTCTGCATGAGCCGCTCTCACAAACTCTTGCATCTGAAGCAGCATCTTCAGCTCTTTCTCGGTTAGCATCCTTGCGAAGACCATTTTGCTCATTGTAATATGGATGCATTCCGAGTTAAAGGAATCGCACACACCTATTTCTCGCCTACTTTGCATCAAAAAATCAGCCACATTAGATTCATAACATAACACTATCATAGTGTGTATGGTTAGGGAGACCGTGTAGGATGACACCACCATCTGATCCATTAGAAGCATCTCCAGAATTTGATAAACCGATGTATCTTGATATTCTTCGTAACAATCCTCCTCTGAAGCGCTATGTATCTCGGGGGGATACACGAGATTCAATTGATATCATTGGTCCCCATGAAGAGGCTGACCGTGCAATCTTTCGAGCAATTCGGTTCACAATGCAAGATGGCATCCCAAGATTCCAGCCTATTCTAGGGAATGCAGGAATGGGGAAGACACACCTCTTCTGGTCTCTAAAGGATCGAGAAGACTACTTCAAGAGGGGACGGTTCCTAGCGGTCTATGTACCATCGCCGCCGGCTCCAATACGAATCCCGCTC
The DNA here is from genome assembly GCA_048883405.1 of Candidatus Thorarchaeota archaeon. Classification (GTDB taxonomy): domain Archaea; phylum Asgardarchaeota; class Thorarchaeia; order Thorarchaeales; family Thorarchaeaceae; genus SMTZ1-83. Next base: position 1,635 of record JBHLQS010000279.1, on the reverse strand, counting down.
CACATACACGCATGCATTGTTGACACGGCAGGAGAAGACATCTTCAATCAAGCCGTTGATATGCTTTTGGTCAAGTTTGGTGGCCTAGGTGGTGTGTCTCACGAAACCTATGACTACACCTACGCAATGGAGCGATTGCTGTGTGATTATCCGGGTATCTCTGCCGATGTCATGAAGACCCTCTTGAGATATCGACTAGATCCAGCCAATAGTGATCTCGCTCGCCGCTGGCTATTCGGTGATGCCCTTAGCAATGATGAGATTGTGAGACTTGGGGTAAGGACAATCTTGGAAGATGATGACGTCACATTAGCGACACTCAAGCTTCTAGCTGAAGGTTCATCTCTGCCTATCCTACTATTCATCGACGAGATGGAGGGTCCATACAACACTCATGGTGATGAAGCTGAACGCAGGTTCTTTGAAACCCTGAAGCGCCTCTACAATGAAACCCGGAACATTGTCATTGTCGCATCTAGTTTGACGGAAATTTGGGACCGTATCTACGAACTAGCTGACGCTCCAATGAAGTCTAGAATGGAGAGAGTAGTCCATCTGCAGCCTTTTGAGAAGGATGATGTGACCGAGTTCATTCTGGAAACTATGAAGAAGTTCTGGACAGAGCAGAACCTTGAGCCGCCACCAGACCCAATATTCCCATTCACTGAGGGCGACATTGAGGAGATGTTTGCCAATTCACAGGGAGTCCCTCGAGATGCCATTCGCCATGCTATCTCCAAGCTTGACGAAATCCTATTTGAGAAAGAGGAGGAAGAGGAGGTCGAAGAGCAGCCAGACTATGTCATCAAACTCACACCCACCGTGGTGATCAGCACTCTCATCAAGGCGCTTGAGATGGTCGGAAAGGATGCTATGATCGAGGTGGCAATTGACGATCAAGCAACGAAGGCCACTAAGGAGTCAACCACTGTAGTCATCTTGACCAAGAGTGGGGTTTCCAGAAAGGTTGGAATCGATGTACCCGCAATCAAGGACTGGGACCGTAGCGGGGGTGTTGGAGCTTTCTATTCTGCAAAAAGGCTTCAGAAGCTCATCAATTCAGGGGCTATTAACGTGGGAGTCACTGCGGTTCCTGAAGCCACAGCTGGAGCAAAGTTCGAAGCTGCATTGAATGACCTGGGTGACAAGCTCGTCGCTGTTCGACTCACAGAAGAGAGTGGTGTCGATTTAGTAGAGAGGACGACAAAGGGCAATTTAGTGAAGGCTCGGAAGGAGTCATTCAGCGGCCTATTGGACTCTATATTTGAATGAAATAGGAATGATGCAGTGTCCGGTGGCACGACCAGAAATCAGTTTCCTATTAGGGGATTGCGGATCTTCTATGAACTGTTTCTTGATACAAAAGGATTTCCAGAATCCTCTATGACCCAAGGTCACAGGTGCAGACTATGACTGTGGTCTTGCATTCTGAGGCGGTAAGGGCTCCTCTCCCTGCTCCTCTTCATCCCCTTTACATACAAGTTCAGGTAAGACGATGATTGCAATGAAGATCAGAACAATTGCAGCTAAGCCCGTAGGAGTTCTGAGAAATATGGACACAGCTCCGAGATAGGGGATTCTCAATACAACGACGCCGATGATTTCGTCTATTGTGCGATTACCGGGATCATTTGC
>JBHLQS010000278.1:0-3301 GCA_048883405.1 Candidatus Thorarchaeota archaeon | reverse complement strand
TCAGCGATTATTCTTTGATGAGAAGCCTCAGGCGGTATACACGACTCTTCGGCAATTGACTCAAGACATTGGCGATGACTTCTCTGAGATTACTGCAATGGACTATAATTGCGCTTCTGAATATTCAGTCGAAGTGTTATGTAGGAGAGGTCAGACCTTTGCCGTTCTGGTCTATTCAAGCAATCCTCTCTCTGACAAAATGATTACCTACACAGTTCTTACTAAGGATCAAAACTTTCCCATCATTGAGAAACTAGCTCAGGGAATAGTGGAGGGATTTGGCCTTTCGTATTCAATTGGCATGAAAATCTGGGTGGATTCAGAGGGGAATGCCAGGTTGTTTGATGTAATCCCTCATCTCCTTGACGATGCCATGCTTTGTCTTCATGGAGGCATTAACCTTCCAGAACTGGTGATTGAGATGGCATTACGGGAATTTGATTATAATTACAGCCCCACAATCAATTGGGGCCTCAAGATGCAACGTATTTGGCTTGAGCTGTTTAGTTATGAAGGAGATGTTTGGAAAAGTGATTTGTAACATTCTAATTGCGCTGGACTTCGACGAAACAATTTTGCATACAGATGGAAGAAATGAGGATTATGCTATCTTGCCTTTCCTAAATCAACTTGGTATTGAGTTATGCATTGCTTCGAGAAATGACAGATACCATCTTGAAATTCAACTCGATCAATTAGGAATACGGCAATACTTCAGATATGTTATGGCTGATTTTCGTCCAAAGTCGATTCAGATGAAACACCTGCTCTGGCTTTACGAGAAAGAGAGATGCCGGTTCAATAGGGTTCTCTTCGTTGATGATTATCTCCCCAATATTCAGCGAGTTCGCGAAGATCTCCCTTTCATTCATTGTCTTCAATTCGGGCACGATATTCAAAGCCTATCCGACTTGAGTGAGTTTGTATGATATTCACAGAAGGCTCAGATTAGTCCAGCCTTTTGAGCGAACTTCCTGTATCCTTTCATGAGTAGCTTCACAATGTTACGTCGTAGGTTGAACCTAATCCATTCCTCATCAGTTGGTTCTTTGAAGAACCTCCCAAAATTGGCAGCATATTCATCTTCTGATTCGTATGTGATTAGCTGCTTTACTGCACCAGGTGAGAATGATAGCTCAACATCAGGGTTCTCTCCTCTTACAGGATACACCTGTATCTCAGTCTTTCCAGTGACCTCTACATGAAACCGACTTCCTTCTATCCCGTAGTCAATAATCGCTCCTGCTTTTAGTCCCTCAAAGATCTTTGGATGGTTTGAAAGATAGGACATGAATTGACTCTTGAGCGGATGGTCTTCCGTAGATATCATACGATCACCTGTTTCAGCATTTAGTAGAAATGTGGTGAGCTCAAGAATCTGCAGTTCACTGTCAATCAATCTCGCGCCATCTCTAAGGTTTCTGAAGCAAAACGGACATGCTGTAATGAGAATGTCAGAATTGGTGTCCTCGGCCTCTCTCACGCGGTCAGCAGCAACTCTTTCAGCCAACTCTCCATGGGAGCTCTTCACTCCGCCTCCCGCCCCACAGCAATGCGCATATCGCCTGTTCGTGACCATCTCAACAAGTTCTATATTGCCGACCGATTCAATGACTCGACGAGGAGCTTCATACACCTCTGAATGCCGACCCAGATGACAAGGGTCGTGATAGGTCACTCGGAGCTTGTCTGCAAATCCAAAGGATACCTTTCCTTCTCTCACGAGTTGGTCTAGGAATTCCGTGATGTGAAGTACTTGAAAATCGTAGTCATGACCTGCCTGAGGAATATCTATCTTCCAAGTCCGAAAGCAACCTGCACAACCAGTTACAACTACCTTTGCACCAGTGTTCTTTACAGCTTCTATATTGTGCCTAGTTAGCCCTTCAAATGCATCCTTTCTCCCCAGTCTTAGAAGGACTGAGCCACAGCACCGTTCATCTTGAAGTATTGTATAGTCAATGTTCATCTTGTCAAGCAGCTGCACAGTTGATACTGCAATCTCTTTCTCACGTACCGAGCTCGTACAACCCACAAAGAAGACTACCTCTGCGGTCTCCTGAAACTGGCGATCTCCAAAAACCAGATGGCGCATTTCATGGTCCTCTTTGTATGGATTGTATTGACTCATGATTGAGTTTTCAATATCGATGTGCTTCTCGAATCCGTACCCTGCTTCAACAAGGTCATTTCGTAATGCTTCACTCATCTCAGGGAGTCTTATCCCTTCTGCAGTCGCTGTGCAGGTCTCTTGGCAGTTTCTGCAAGTTGTGCATGAGTAAGCCCAGCTTACTAAATCCTCATCCACTTCAAGATCCCCAGCCAAAAGGTCATTCATAATCATAATTCGGCCTCTTGATGTGTAGGCTTCAAATCCAAGGACATTCTTTACCACACAAGGATGAAACACATCTCGACCTGACGCAACAGTCTTGTCAGCAAGAGAGCAATCCCCGCATCTTGCACACAAGAACAGGTCCTCTGCGTACTTCTCTAGATTCCTGTACTCCATCTATTGGTCCCCTCCTGTGAACACGGCTGGAGCCAGAATGTTCTCTGGGTCTAGGGCCTTCTTTATCTTCCAATAGGTGTCAAGGAATGTCTTATCGGTCCTTTTGTGTGCCCTACTCTCCCAAAGAAGGCCCTGCCAATAAGGGCAGCCTCCGGTTTCAATGATTGTATCAAGCATCTCATTCCATATCTTGGTCGCAAGTTCCATCTTTTCCATATTTGGTGGGAAGAGCGTAATCCATCCAGTAGCATATGCTCTATCAGCGCCCAAGCAGCTAGCAATCCATTTGATTCCATTCTTCAGCATCTTATGTTTGTCAAAAATGGCCCAGAGTTTCTTCATGAGGGCTGGAATTGTGGTTATCGGTCTTAGGTGACAAGTGTTCAACCAGAATCCGTTATTGTAGAGCGGTTGAACAAGGTTGAATAGCTCAGTCCAGTGCATTTGTGATGCAAAGTTCCCGAGGTCTTTCCCTCCGTTCTCAAAAGCTATCTCTCTCACTATCTCCATCTTACGCTGAGCCAACTGCTCGTCTGTTTCCTGAACAATAGATGCAAACATGGCATGAATCTCAGGGTGACTGTCCAAGAATCCAGGAAAGAATGTGTCAGTTGATTGTCTATCGGCTAAAAGATTGAGTTCTTCTGTTAGGCCTCGTTTCTGAACTTCCAGGAAGGCCGCAGTCGCTTCATCGAGTGTCTTGAATCCAAAGTCTCCAAATGCAATGTGTTCTGCTTTGGGGTATATCTTTAGGGTGACCTTTGTCTTAACTCCTAGAGTGCCGTGGTC
>JBHLQS010000277.1:0-3307 GCA_048883405.1 Candidatus Thorarchaeota archaeon | reverse complement strand
TGTTGAGCGTGAAGCTTCTTTCTCCTAGGGGTGGCCCGAATTGGCTAGTGTTAAACGAGATTGCAAACTCTCCAGACGCGTCATTATAGGATAGAGAGAATTGTGACAGACTGACTTGTATTGACATTGCACTCTCATTGTAACCAATCGTTTCCGATGTCCCACCTGTGACATCTTCGTATGAAAATGAAAAGGTGGCATTCTCTCCATAAGCAACGCTTGTGGGAGGTATGACGGACAACAATGTATCTCTTGGCAGAACTCTGATGGAGATTACATCAGTTCGATTTGTATAGTAGGGCGTGACGCCTTTTGACCAATTGATAAACACATTCATGGAGAAGAGCCCTGTGCCTTGCAGGACTGTTGTATTGAAGCGAATTGAATAGTACCCAGGATTAGATCCTCTATTGGTTTCCCACACATCTACTTGAGAATTGTCGATGACTAAACCAGAGAATGTCACTGTAACAAACACATTCCCCGTTTCATTTGTGATTCCTAAGCCTGAACTTGAACCAGCATAGAGGAAGGTATAGCTCATGTTTGCGAGACAGGGTGAAGGCAAAGCGGCGTCAATGAGTGACAAAGTGGAGCTTTCGCCAATGATCTTGGCATCAACGGTTAGATACATGTCTTGGTACTTCTGGATGCTCCCTGTCCAGTTGAATAGAATCATAAGATGCTGCGTTCCCAAACCACCAAATTGGGAGGCATCAATGGTTATGTTGTAAAAGCCTGCCGACGTTTCGTTGCTCCATTGCCGTAGTACCACTCCGGTATCATTGAGTACTGTGCATTCAATCAGTGCAGAAACAATTCCTGTGTAATGGTCACGATCACCATAATATACCGAAATATAGATTGAACCGATTGGAGTAGTGGGCTCAGGCAGAGTAATGAGGCGGAACTCTGTCGTGATTGTTCTTATCGTCACAACGATGCTGAAATAGCCAACCTCCAAGTTTGCATTCTTTGTGAAGTTGAATAGAAGCAAATAGTCACCTAGAACATCTGTGTCGAAAGTATTGATTGAAATCTTGTAGCGAACGCCAGTCCATTCAATTGTGTAGTGAGCAATTGTCCAATTGCATACTCCAGTCGCAGATTCTATGGCAACATTGTGATCCATGTCAACATAATCTACGTAGAAGAACGCTGAGTCGCCGACTGGAATGTCAAGAGCTCCGACAGTTCCTATTGCATATGTTCGAATGATTCTGACGCGAATTGAGATTGATATGTTCTGGCTCTCATAGTCTGATGCAGATGCTGTGAAATCAACACCATAGAGCCCTATGCTCCATGAGGCGGTATCAAGAAGGACTAGATAGCTTCCATCTCCAATGTACGTGACGCTGATTATTGAAGCACCAGTGGCATCAATCGTTGCTCCCACTATCCCTTGAGCTCGATCAATGTCCTCGTAGATTATTGTCACGCTTATGTTTGAGCTGTATGGCGTGGTGGCTTCAGGATAGTCTGGTGATGAAACGTAGCTACGTGCAGCTCTGTATGTGAAAGTGATGATTGGGGTTTGAGTGCTTCTATATTCTTCAACAGGTGCGAAAGCAAGGAGAATTCGAATAGTATAATTCCCGCCAGGGAAGTTGGACTGGTCGATGGTCAACGAGTAGCTTCCCATTCCCAAGTCCATGAGCGTTTCAATGGTGTATGGTGTTCCTGACTGATCCTGAGCTGAGAAATATGCAGAAGTCAGCCCTCCGATATGATCGCCATTAAACTGAGAAGCTTGGTCAGTGACATTCAATTGAAGAATTATCTCAAAGTCATCTCCTATTGGGAAAGTATCAATGTGTTCCCATGCCATGGTCACCTCGAGCTTCCCTATTCTGACCTCAATTGCAGTTTTGGCATCAAAGTAGAATCTAGGCGAGCTGTCTACCACCAGTGTGAGATTCACGGTATATGTGCCTAGCATCCAGCTATTCGTTTGAATCCAGAATTGCTTCGTGCCATAGACTGCATTATCCCCAATCCACTCAGCCAGAACCTGGGAGAAGTTGCTCTGAACTAGTGCTCCTCCCGCATCTTGGTCATGGAGGGTGACCATTACGTATGTATCTGCTCCAACAGGAACAGAGCTGTTATACGTAACGACGATGTAAGTCCTGTGAGGGATGACATCAACCCATACTCCGATACTAGCACCATAATAGTTGGCTTTTGAAATTGAGTAGTTAAAGAGATACAATCCTGGGGCATACAAGCTAACGTCAATTCTTAAGCTGTAGTTGCCATTATTCAGATCTGTCCAGGCCAGAATTGAATCTCCCGATATAGTTCCTCCATCTATTCCCAAGAACGAATGATCAGCATCATACCATCCGAGGGTGATATTGGCATCTTGGCCCCAAGGCACATCAGCGGGATCTGTGCCATGCGATTGAAGAATTGTTTCTATCTTCTCTACATCAAGGCAGACGATTTGAGAACTCCCAAGTAGATAAGACTCGGAAGGATTTGCGTTGAGCTGGAAATAGTGACTTCCTATTCCGTATCCTGACCCATCGAGCAGAATCCGATAGGTTCCATTATTGTAGTCTGTAATGTCAAGAATTGAACCGTTTGATGTGATCGTGGCTCCGGTGACAGGCGTTATATCAAAACTGTCCTGAATATCAATCTTGAACTCAAAATCATCTCCATAGGGTGTCTTTGAGGTAGTTCTAGGTATTATCAAGATTTTGTGTTGTATATCGAGATTAAAGGAAACACTTGCGTTATTGAAGTATTCATTGTATGAAACCACTTCTATTCTCCATCTGCCTAGAGTTTCAAGGTCGGAAGTGTTCAAAGCAACCCCATAGGTGCCAGTACCATAATCATTGAGTGCAATTTGGGTTGGAGCTCCCAGGATTGTCCAGTTGACTAGAACATCAGCCTCTGCAATTGGTTCTGACGAAAGGCTGTCTTTGAGCTCGACCTCCACTTGCATTATGCTTCCGACAACTCTGACTGAAAGGCCATCCCCGAGTGCATCTGAAGGAGCCAGTAGTGTCATTGCCGCATCATGCCTCACAATGAATTCTCGTTCAAAGATACTAGCCAGATGTCCGCCCAAGACTCCAGTTGTGTTGTGGAATGCAGCAATGGTCCATAGTCCAGCGGGAGCTGATGAGTCAATAATCTTGGACATTGATAGCTCGGAAGTTGGTCTGGCAGTTTCCGACCCTATGCTGTAGAACCCAGACGGATTGTCTTGATTGGAATGCTCCGTGGCAATCCACTGTGGTGATCGAACAATACTGGAAACCCGTATCTCATCAAATGTAGCGAGAGCGGA
>JBHLQS010000276.1:0-3333 GCA_048883405.1 Candidatus Thorarchaeota archaeon | reverse complement strand
AAATCCAAGACAGTTATAATCCCCAAGTCCCTGACCAAGTTGCAGGTTCTCACAAAGTGCAGAGATGTGGACAAGATAGTCGTAGGAAAGCAGTAGGAGTGATTCGAGAATGAAAGCGATTGTATACACGAAGTATGGACCGCCAGACGTTCTTCAAGTCAAGGAGATTGAGAAACCAATTCCAAAGGCGAATGAAGTATTGATCAAGATGTATGCTACAACAGTTACGGCTGCAGACTGGCGTATTCGAAAGGCAGATCCCTTTTTGGCACGACTGATGAATGGTTTCCTAAGGCCCAAGAGGGTCAACATTCTCGGTATTGAGCTGGCTGGAGAAGTAGAGGAAGTAGGCGAAGAGGTGACAAGGTTCCAGCCAGGCGACCAGGTATTTGGGACTACGGGCTTTGACTTTGGCGCATATGCAGAGTATGTTGTCCTACCAGAGGGTGCCTCAATCACTCTAAAGCCATCCAATCTGACTCTTGAGGAAAGCGCCACTGTTCCGGTTGGGGCTGATACTGCACTGTTCTTCCTTAGGACTCAAGGGAATATCCAGAGCGGTCAGAAGGTCCTCATCTATGGCGCTTCCAGTAGCGTGGGCAGCTATGCCGTACAGCTAGCCAAATACTTTGGAGCTGAGGTCACTGCAGTGTGCAGCACCACCAACCAAGAGTGGGTGAAGGACCTTGGAGCCGACAAGATGATTGACTACAAGAAAGAGGACTTCACCAAGAGTGGTGAGACCTACGATCTGATTTTTGATGCGGTGGGCAAGCTTTCAATTCTTGGTTCAATGAAGGCTCTAAAGGAAGATGGAGTTTTTCTTGACGCCGTGGGCATGCTGAGACGAGGTATCCAGGGCAAATTGGCGACCATGGGAAACAACAAACGGGTGCTTGGTGATACAGCAACTGGTAAGCTTGAGGACTTGGTCTTCCTGAAGGAGCTCATCGAGGAAGGGAAGCTGAAACCAGTTATCGACAGACGCTACCGCTTGGAAGACATTGCCGAAGCTCACAGGTACGTCGAGACTGGGAGAAAGAAGGGCAATGTCATCATTACTGTAGACCATCTTTAGATGAGGACTCAAGGGAGTTTCATAAAGCTCCCTCTTACATCTTTTTTTGAAAGCATAGATTGACCTATTTTTCACACTCGTGACAACCTGCATAGAGAACTTGCTCTCCGCCCAGACATCCATCCCGGAATACTGTTGTCCCCTTGAGCTTTAGTTCATCTGCAAGCATGAATATCTTCTCGACATCTTCAGTTGTGGCGGTGTTCGGAAGGTTGACCGTCTTGCTCACAGCATTGTCGACATGTTTCTGAAATGTAGCTTGCATGCGGATATGCCATTCAGGGTCTATCTCGTGAGCCGCCTTGAAGACTGCCTTGACATCATCAGGTACCTCATCGATGTGTTGGACCGATCCCGTCTTGGCGACCTCATACTCAATATCATCGCTCCAGAATCCCTTCCCTATTGCGACCTTCTCAAAGAGCGGGTTGACCTCACTCAGATGCACTCCCTCAGCAAGCCTTCGACTATGGGCAATAGCAAAGAGGGGTTCGATACCACTACTGGTCTGAGCAATTAGACTGATGCTTCCGGTCGGCGCTACAGTTATGAGACTTGCATTTCGTTTCCATTTGTTGCGCTTCTTCAGTAGCGCAAAGTTCTCGAAGTTCCCTCTAATCCTTGCCAGCTCCGCAGATGCCCTCTCTGCCTTCTGTCGAATGAACGACATGACTTCCTCTGCCTTCTCGAGCCCCTTCACAGAGTCGTAGGGGATTCCCAGTTTGATCAGGAGTTCCGCGAAACCCATTATGCCGAGGCCAATCTTCCTGTTCGTCTTGGTGACCGTCTCAATCTCAGCTACCGGATACACATTCAGATCGATAATGTTGTCTAAGAAACGAACGGCAAGCCGAATGACCTCCTCGAGTCTTGACCAGTCAATCTCACCGTCTTGAACCATTCGTGAGAGGTTGATACTTCCTAGGACGCATGACTCGTATGATAATAATGGTTGCTCGCCACAATTATGAACAACAATCCCATTTGCAATAAACCCTCCTGATGGTGTTCCAACAATGTCAAAGACATCCTGCTCTTCAAGAGGCATCAATGATTCAAATCGTGCGAGAAAGTGCTCTTTATACGGCCCACGCGCCTTCAGAGATTCAATGCTTTTGACTAATCGGTCCTGTTTGTAATCTAATAGGAAACCAATTTGATCTCTGAAACTGATGATGTTCTCTTTCGAAATAATCAATTCATGATTAGCTTTTGTCCAATACAATTTCATCTGGCCCTTTCCATCAGGCATTAAGCGCTTCTGTGCATGTCTTCTATTCTCATAGACTTTCGATGCAATCCCAAAGTTGAGTAGCATGATTTGGACAGGATAGAGAAGATCCAGATTGCTCTGAGATAGACGAACTGAGAAGCCTTTCGCGGTGCTCCCTTGAATGGAGCCATCCGCACTAAACAAGCCTTGCAAGAATCCACGTTGACATTCTTTGGATGATGAAAGGAGCTTACTAGAGATCTGCTTTGATTCAACCTCCCATTCCTGGATGAGTCTCAGAATCCCTCTTGATCTAACATCTTCCCTCCTCTTGCTTTTGATGACAACCAAATCTGAATCAAGTTCCTCATTGACAATCTCACGATAGTACTCAGCGAGCTTGCCTTTATCCTTACTATAGAAGGCTAGAGTAGCACGACCGTCTTTGCCGGTTGTCCATCCATCTCCAACATACCATCCAAGAATCTGGCCAATTCGAATATTGCCTGTTTCTCCAAATCCTCCTTCAGTGCTTTGTAGACATATCTCATCATCTTCAGCCAATTCTCCTGCTTGTTTCCATCCAGCAGGTGTCAGAATGCGATGATCCTTCGTCACCTTGACCTGATAGCCCTCCTTTGTTCGAAGATTGTAGATCAGCTTCCCTGGCGTCCTAATCAAACCAGGAATCTCTTGAATATTCAGCAGACCATTTTCCGTACTGACTATCGTGTCTCCAGATACGCAGGGGTTAGTTGCTTCGATGAGGTTTCCTTTCAGGGGATGCTCTTCATTGATGCGATCGATGAAGATGAGCCCTGGGTCACCAGTGCTCCATGCATTGTGAACAATTGTATCAAACATCCCCCTGGCACTTACACTCTGAACAATCTCTTTTGTGTGTGGTGTGATGAGGTCGATCTCCCCCTCATTCCGAAGTGCCTCAAGGAATCTCTCGGTGACTGCAACAGAGATGTTGAAGTTCCTGAAGGACTGCTTGTCTGACTTGGCTGAAATAAACTCCATGACGTCTGGATGGTCA
>JBHLQS010000275.1:0-3341 GCA_048883405.1 Candidatus Thorarchaeota archaeon | reverse complement strand
TTTGCGGTAGCAAAGAGGTTGCAAGAGACGACCTCAAGGGTGACCTGCTCTGTACCAATTGTGGACATGTTGTGACTCGAAGAGAAACTCGAGCAGTTGGCAAGTTTGATGTCGCTCAGCACCTGAAACGCGAAGGCAACATGGACTTCCCAATGCTTCAGAAAGCCACAGGAGCGTCAGATGACAAGCTCTTCGGCGTGATTGAGAATATGATTAACATGGGCCTGCTTCAAGAGATAGGAGGCAAATACTCCCTCACAAAGCGCGGCCAGCGTTGGTATAGGCAGAGACTGGGACAGGAATGGGGATACTAGTCCCTCCACGGGACAATTCCTCGTCTATTTAGTGGACTCTCTTTATAACGCAACTGAGGTAGGCGCGTTGCTTTTGCCGCATTTTCCCCAAAAAGTAGCTTTATTAGAAAAACCTAGTCAGGGAACCCACAGGGGACCGGTTCAGTATCATCAAAAACAATCTCCCCTCCAGGGAGCGGCTGAACTGGGGTGAACTCACAAAAGCCAGTACGGATTTCCCGGCTCCCGGGGAATAACCACGCGAATACCTACTTTCCTTTTGTGATTTGAACCGGTGCCCTAACTCATTCTTGGTCACATTGCTTATGCAATCTAATCAAAGTTGGATTTTACAGAGCCTATTTCCGGACGGAGGTGGGCTTGCCGACCCGGCATGTCACGGGGTTCTCTCACAGCTTCCTCCAAACGAATACGATGACAACTGCCACCATGGCTACGCTACCGATTGCTGCAATCGGGAGCCAGTCAAAGGGCGGTGCTTCTCCGAGTGAAAGCCGAAGGTGGACGTAGCCTGTGAAGTTATTCCCGACATAGAGTTGGATTGGAGAACTCAAGTCTGCAGGCAAGTCAAAGGAAGTTGATAGAGTCCTGGTCTCTCCGGCGTTCAATATTGCTGTTGAGATTGTGAAAGCTGATATAGAAGGCGCGCCATATTCCAAGAGACCATAGATTGGGTCTGTGGCGTCAAATAGAATGCTCTGGCAAGTCACAGACAAGCGTACAGTGACCGAATCACCTTGCTCGGTGCCACCTGACACCGTAGGGTTTGCTCCAGCAAGTATTGGAGTGTTTTCAAGCAGATAGTCAAAACCGGGCATCATGTCTTGCCAAGTACTCTCTATCGCAGACTCCACCGGAGCAAAGTAGCCATAGATGCCCGTGAACTCCTCTATGTAGTGAGTAAAATTGTCCTCATAGACGGTATAATGCGCAGGTCCGTCAACGGTAGCATTATGATAGAGTTCGAAAGTGATAGGGGCTGTTGTCCGACACTTAGTATACATCCAGTCCTCCCAATATCCCGAGTATGCAAAGCGTTCAAGCCGATTCTGTCCGGTGTGTTCAACACCAGGATATCCTGGAACATCATTAAAGCCCTCACCCATGAGATTATTGAAATCCAGCACAATCTGGTAATAGATACTAGGCTCAACCCAACTGCCGTAATCATCCGCCGCGAAGTACGTGGCATTGATTCCCGAGTGCAGAGAATAGGCCATGGTGAAGCTGTGCTGTATTGCAAAATCACGAAATACTTGTGTTTCAGGTTCGGAGAAGGCTGAGGGACCTCGAAAGATTTGAGAGAGAGGATCAGGGGATGACTCATCATCTGTTCCCCATCCTTTGGGATAATTGCGATTCAGGTCGACATATCCAATTGGATCTTCATTGAATAATCCATCACCATCATCGTCTTCGCCCTCGTAGTATGTATATTGATATACAGTCGATCCGCCGGGACCTGTTTTTGTGTAGACATCATACCCGGATATTACTCCATCCCCATTGGCATCATCACAGGGGTCCTCATCAGCTTCGCCATCACCATCATCATCAAAAGGATGCACATTTTTCCGCAGCCAATGATTCCCACTGAGAACATATTCTAACGTGTCCGGGTTGATTGTTGGGATGATGTAGATTTCCTGCGTGTCCACATATTCTGTTATTGCATCATCCACTCCATAGAGATTCAGAAGCCTCAGGATGAATCGCAGTGCCATCTCAATTGTGATTTGCTCACGACCATGATGATGGGCTACAACAAGGGTCTTTGCTTTCTGAACAGTGCTTCGCTCATTTGTAATGCGAAGAGCGCTGATGTTCAGACCTTGATAACTCTCGCCAATCACCTCCAAATCAACGAGCTCTGGAACGAGAGATTGGAACCGTTGTAGCTCCTCATCAACCTCGGCAGCATTGTGAAACTGGTCCTCGTAGAGTAGGGAAATATCCTCCCACGTTCGATCTACTGACGGATATTCTACCTTCTCAATGACCACAGTAGTTGAATCCATTTCAGCTGAAACTCCCACTGGCAAAAGGAAAGAGCTGAGCAAGAGTGTCAAAAGAAGCAAATGCATAGCTTTAAGCTTCATCTTATTCCCTCTCATTGAGTTTCCCAAATGGAGATTAGAGAAGAATCTCCAATATGGTGAATAATAGACTTTGCATTCACGCGGCGTATGTGTAGTATGATGTACAATCCTAAGTTGTCTACTTACGGACTATCAGTAGATCTCCATCAATCTTGACAGGTGATTCCTCTGGCAGATCCAATAACCAGTCTTCAAGTTCAGCCATATCCTCGAAGCGCAGCAGAGTCTTCAGTCTCTCAAGTGGTAAGGTCTCATAGCGATTGATCACTTTTCTGAGCTGAACTTCTCTGAATGCTGCAAGTTCAGCTTCCTTTGCTTCCTCCCTATCAATGGAGTCATCGACCCAGCTTGTGCCAATTCGAAAGTCCCAAAGCTGAACGATGCCCTCAACGTCTCCAGTTGCAATATATCTACCATTGGCACTCAAAGCAATTGAATGAACGTTCTCAGTATGTTCCACTGAATGGATGAAAACGCCTCCATGCAATTGCCAAAGACGGAGGGTGTTATCGCTTGACCCACTGATGATGTGTTGGCCGTCTGGTGTGACAGCGACAAGCACCACGGGCCCTTCATGTCCAGCCATAGAGTAGAGGAGAGTGCCGGTTTCAAGGTCCCAAAGACGAACTGTGCCGTCCTGACCTCCTGAGAGAATGTATCGTGAGTCTGCAGTCATCGCGAGGGATGTGACATGGCCTGTATGGCTCTCAAGGGTGTGAAGTAGGATTCCTAGCTCAAAGTCCCATACCCAGATGAGCCCTTTCTCAACCGATCCTGCGGTGGTCTTTGAGCCTATGACCAGATGCCGACCATCGGGGGAAATTGTCATTGTGTATATGCTTCGTGCGTGGTCAAGGACTCTCAGCAGGACTCCACTGTCTATGTCCCAGATTCTTGCCTTGCCATCATCTCCACCAGTCACGACATA
>JBHLQS010000274.1:0-3369 GCA_048883405.1 Candidatus Thorarchaeota archaeon | reverse complement strand
ACTACTAGATAGTCATTGTCAACAAAATCAGCATAGAACCAAGCCTCAACTGTAAAGGCACCGCTCATCTGCAGCTCGGTCGGATTGCCGAAATCTAGATAGTCATTCGATCCCTCAAGATCGATTGCACCTCCAATAACTCCATCAACGAGATCATTTGATGTCATACTCCCAGATGAAGTGCCACCACTATCCGGTGAAGTCACATCCAGTATCTGTGGTTGGTGCGGCAGGTAGTCAGCATAGGTCGAATCCCACTGAGGCTGGGCTGGATTCTCATTAAGATGCCACACTGCAGAGAAATCTGAATCCCAAACTCCGTCCGCATTCTCCTGGCACCCAAGATCATCGTCGCCGTAGACCATCACTATTGTGGTATCATGGGTAGATGAAACATAAGGCACATTCACCCAAGCAACGAGATGGGCATGTGTCCCATTTCCTAGCTTGTCGAAGACATCTATCTCGTGGGGGATCACTTGGTCATTGTAGACAAAAGCAATATCATCGCCATCAAGTTGTACATCTGTATGGAGGTCTGCATCCCAGATGTCTACTAGGACAGGGAAGTTCTGCAGGTCTGAAACTACTTTTGTGTGATCAATCACGATGTTTTTGTTAAAGCGAAAACTGGGAATAGCATCACTCGAATCGGGGGCGATGAAGTCGACATTCAGTTGGGCTAGTTGCCCCTGTGGAAATCCAGTTGACCCTTTGATTTCAATAAACGACATTTGCACGTTGGAGAATGCGTAGTCGATCATTACGCATATGTAATTTCCACTCTGCCACCCAGGTCTGGAAACCACTTCTTGAATGAGTGCTGACAGATCGGGCGTGTTGTATCTTCCAGGCACACTAATTGATGGATTCCAGAAGATACTGGTGTTCACCCAATCATATAGATCTGGAAGCAAGGGGTATCCTTGGGTGAACGCAGCTACATTGTCTTCAGCTGCCACATAAATTTGGAATGATGGGTCGCCAGTTGCTCCACTAGCTGTTTCGATTTCCAAAATTGATGACGTGATAGCCGCACCCTGAGGTACATTGAGCGGAAATTGAAGTCCCACTTGAAATGCGAAGGCACCGCTCCAGTCTGTTAGTGTGTCAACACCAACATCTAGCAGTCCGTCATCATCGTAACCATTGAGGTCAATTCCCCCCGGACCAAGTGTACCCGGGGGCACGCCATTGCCGTAGATATCACTATAGCAGTCTCTGTTACTTCCGTCAGGAACATATGGTGATACACTACCCTGAGTTGACCCTGTGACTCTAGCCCCGTTTGCAAGTAGGTCAATATCCTCAGGGAATGGACGGACCTGGAGCTTCAGGTCAATCTCGTCAACAAACACATAATGGTCCCCGGTACTTGTAGTGCCGGTAAAATCTGTTCCTATTCCAATATTGAAAAGCAATGAATTACTTGATTCTAACGACTCAAAGAAATACGCAGGAACTGTTGCTGTGACCTGAACCCACGTTTCCGTGGGAGCTCCACTTTCGAACACATGCTGTTTTGAAACATACCCCTCCAGACTGGTGAAAACATATACTAGATCATCCATGACAGAAGCACTCGTTACATAGTAGCGGAACGTGACTTCGGCCGAGTATACTCTTCTCCATGGTGCAGCAACTTGTTGGCTCAGATACATGCCTATGGAGGGATCGATTGCTAGTCCGCTAAGTTCATTTGCCTCGAGCCTCCAGCCCATAGACCCGTCATATCCTGATCCGCCTATGTAATCCATCTCCAAACGACCGTGCTGAGGATGCTGCCTGCCACCAGGTGCGTCGTTCTTTACAAGAGTCCAATAATCCGGAATATCAAATTCATCCGCAATTTGTGAAGGGTCATCTGTCACTATCCATCGTTCTGTGTGATACGCATCGAGACTGGGATTCTCCAAGACATCATCAACCCACATTGAAAGATGGTCAAGTTGCGCTTCTAGTTGCTCAGAGCTCCATCCCAAGGGGGGATCACTGCCAAGAATCCAAGGATGGTCTGCATCAATCACTGAGGTCCCGCTTGAAACAGTCATGCCTTGGAAGTCAACTGGTCTGGCCGCTCCGGTCCCTGATGAAGCATCCTGCCAGCCCGCCTCATTAAAGCCGTTTTCATCATTCCTGATGTTGTTTGGAAAAGGAACCACCCCTTTGAATTCGGGGCCTCCCATAGAGGGAAGGAGGAAGATAATGAACAGCATAAAGGCTGCAACGAGCTTTCGCATATTTACAACTCCCACTAGCTGATGCCAATACGGGACCAAAAGGAAAGGCGAAGCGAAAGAAAATAAGATAATCTTGTACAATCGTCTATATTATTATATACTAATAACATATAATAGCCATGCTCAGAGGGGTTCCTGTGTGGTTCTTAGAGAAATTCAATTCTTCCATCTTCAATTAGGGCATTGAGGGCAGGAGGGTTGAGAATCTCAATCTCTGGAGGCTTCCAAGACACGAGCTTTGTTTCTTCTGAAACCATAAGACTATGAAGTGAGGCGCATGAGAATAGCGGGCTTATGTCTAGTCGCTTGAACTCGTTGCCAATCAGATTCAACTCTTCGAGCCTTATGCATTTGGAGAGCGGAGTCATCTCTATTGCCATCAATTGGTTGTCATGCAAATCCAAAGTCCTCAGATTCTGACATTCAGCGAAAGGGTCCAAGTCGATTCTGATTAGAGCATTTGTGCTAAGGTCCACAAGCTCCATGCTGCATGACTTCAGGGGAGTGATGTCAATCACTCGTAGATGATTTGAATTCAGTTTAAGGCTGTGCAGAGATTTGCAGAATGTTAACGCCACCAAATCCAGAGTCATTAGGCTATTATTGCTTAGATCCAATTCCTCCAAATCGGTCATTTTGTCCAAGGGGCTGAGGTCGATTGCCATAATTGACTCATCTGAGAAGTCCAGGGATACTCGGTCTGGCGACACTGGTATCTTCCGCGATGTTCCATCTGCCAATGTTACCTTGAAGTGTATCACGACCTTCACTCACTCAACGATTCATCCAATCTCAATCTTGGGTGAATAATCACCTATTCATTTCAATATATGGCGCTTCTCTAGTGGGAGGTTGATTGGTCGAAATTTCCCATTTTGGTACAAATGGAGATAGCCGAAGGATTAATATGATATAATATCAATAATTGTAATGTATTAATACCAAACATTAGGTATTGTGTGGAGCGTAAGACTGTCATGAAGGTCCCTGGAACAACCATGGACATAAGTCTAAAGACCAACAGAATATTCGCTGTTGACCAAGGAGTCATGAAGCGGATCAAATACGCTGGTCGGACCTTCATGGAAGTTCTCGAAGAGCTTCAAAGATTCGCATATCTAAGGGGGTA
>JBHLQS010000273.1:0-3395 GCA_048883405.1 Candidatus Thorarchaeota archaeon | reverse complement strand
TCTCCCTGTGCATTGAACAGACACTCTCCATAGAACTTGTCTTCACCTGTAGCAGGGTCTCTAGTGAATGCTACACCAGTTGCTGAATCGTCTCCAAGGTTGCCGAACACCATGCTCTGGACGGTACATGCTGTACCCCACTCATCAGGAATCCCTTCGATTCGCCTATACGCAACTGCACGGTTTCCCCACCAGCTTTTGAATACGCCTCCGATAGCCCCCCAGAGTTGCTGGTACGGATCATCAGGAAATTCTCTCCCGAGGGTATGCTTTACTCTCTCCTTGAACTCCTCAATCAGACCCTTTAGATCTTCAACAGCAAGATCGGTGTCATTGATTCGACCAGTTTCTCGTTTCTTCTTATTCATAATCCACTCAAGCTGTTGTCTGATTCCTCGTCCTTCCTCAGGTTCAAGTCCCTCAGCTTTCTCCATCACCACATCAGCATACATCATTATTAGTCGACGATAGGAGTCATATGCAAACCTCTCATCGCCAGAGGCCTTGATTAAGCCTGGAAGTGTTGATGTGGTCAGACCCACATTTAGGACTGTATCCATCATCCCCGGCATCGATTGCCTCGCGCCCGAGCGGCATGAAACCAATAGGGGATTATCTGGGTCACCGAACTTCTTGCCAAGTATCTTTTCAACCCACGCAAGGGCTTCTTCTGATTCTTCTTTCACTGAGTCCGATAAGCCACCGGTCGAAAAGTACTCATTGCAGACATCAGTAGAAATTGTAAACCCGGGTGGTACTGGTAAACCCAGCAATGTGGCTCCGGCCAGGGACGCGCCCTTGCCTCCGAGCAAATTCTTCATGTCACCTTTGCCATCAGCCTTCCCAGCACCGAATTTGTAGACTCGCTTACCCACTGTTTCTACCTTCTCTCGCTTCAATGTAAATACTCAATCAATCATTAGCGCCCCAATTGCTTCTCACTATTGGTGGGGCATCACTATGAAACTCAGATGTCCCTATTCATCTTGTTTGAGTTATTGATAGTCTGGTGCGTCAGCTGTTTTTAATGTGTCTCTCTGGCAAACGAAATTCGTTCTGTTCCGAAAGGCTTTTGCATAAATGCAGGCCGCAATGTGACTGTCAAGATGAGGCCATTGCTATGATCGATCTCACTAAGAATGAAAAGCAACTGAAACGTACCGTTGAACGCTGCAGAGAGAGAAATATCGTTATTCCAACCTTTGAGCAGATGAAGAACCCGTCCAAAACTCCTGAGCCAATCCAAAAAGAGCTAAAAGAGATTGAACTCTGGGATGTTGTTCCGCAGAATCTGTTTAGGATTACATGGAAGAACCAACCTCAAGACAAGGGCGGACTCTTCCAACCCCTCGCAAACTACATGGAATTGCCACCAGAGCTCACTGGTGTCGAAGCTAGAATAATTGCTCTTGTTGGCAAATGGTTCCCGACGGGAGCCCACAAGGTTGGAGCTACATTTGGATGTTTGGTGCCCCCTCTAGTGACTGGTCAGTTTGATCCAACCAGACATAAAGCAGTATGGCCATCAACTGGGAACTATTGCCGAGGCGGCGCCTATGATGCATCATTGCTAGCCTGTGAGAGCATCGCTATCCTTCCGGAAGAGATGTCTCAAGAACGTTTTGACTGGTTGGCAACAGTAGCTGGTGAGATTATCAAGACTCCGGGATCAGAGAGCAATGTGAAGGAGATCTATGACAAGGTTTGGGAGCTTCGCAGAACCCGGGACGATGTCTTCATCTTCAATCAATTCTCCGAGTTTGGCAATTATCTCTTCCACTATGATGTTACCGGTAATGCATTGACAGAAGTTCTCGACAAGGAACTAGGTAATGATGAGTACAGTGGAGTCTGCCTGACTACTGGTTCTGCAGGGACAATTGCATGTGGTGACTTCATGAAGCAGAAGTATCCTCTCTCAAAGATTGCAGCTGGAGAGGCTGTACAATGTCCTACACTTTGGCTCAATGGTTATGGTGCCCACAGAATTGAAGGAATTGGGGACAAGCATGTGCCATGGATTCACAATGTCCGTAACACGGATATGATTATCGCCATTGATGATAATGATCCGATGAATCTAATTCGCCTTTTCTGTGAACCTGCTGGTCGCAAGTATCTCATCAATGATATTGGAGTTGAAGAGGAGCTAGTAAACAATCTTGATCTCCTAGGAATCTCAAGCGTGGCAAATGCACTGATGTCCATAAAATATGCGAGATTCTATGAGCTCACACGAAATGATGTGGTTCTGACAATATTCACGGATTCGATGGACATGTACCAGTCGCGTCTGGAAGAAGCACGTGCAGCCAATGGCAAATATACACGTGAAGATGCAATCAAGGACTATCACCGGCATCTCATGGCGCAAAAGACTGACGCAATGATCGAGCTTGGGCACTATGAGCGAAAACGAGTTCATCACTTGAAGTATTGGACGTGGATAGAACAACAGGGAAAGGACCTGGACGAGCTGAATGCCCAGTGGTATGATTATCCGGAATACTGGGAGCGGATCCAAAGAACAACTTCAAAAATCGATGAACTCATCGTGGAATTCAACGAGAAGGTGGGATTGGTTTAATCTCAACTCCATCAGATGATATAGAGGTAGGATGAGTCGTCTTCGCTTGTCTTCACAGGGATCCATCCTTTGAATCTAAACCGATATGAAACTACTCGAGTGCCCGGTTTGAGCTCTCCAGAGAATTTCTCTTTCAGTTTCTTATTAACCCCAACTCCCTGGTAGACAGTGACCACAGTAGCATCTTCAATATTCGATTTGAAGAAATTCTCTCTGAGAACTTCGGACATCGGTGTAAGACCCTGCCGCCTAATAGCCAATCGTGACCATAGCACTCTCAGCGGATCCATCTCAATTCCAACTGATTTCGCACCAAACTCCTTTGCAGCCATAGTGACGATGCGTCCATCTCCAGAGCCAATGTCATAGACTATGTCCTTCGGACCGACTTCTGCTAGTTCGAGCATTGTCCGTGCCTTGTTCCTTGGTGTTGGAACCCATGGGGCGCCAATAGCTGAGGACCACGCGATCCAAACCATAAGGCTCGCAAAGATGAACTCCAGAATGATTAGTAACACCCAAATCTCCATCAGTCACTCGTGAAGGCTTGAATTGAGTGTAGATAAAAATGAACCGGGCATTAGAACCGCCACCCTCTGCGAACTGGTAAAACCAACCGCGAATGGTCCACTGCTTCAAACACCATTTGCTGAAATACCTAAGAAGCGAAGTATGTAGGCCGAAAGATACGCCGTCTCTAGCCAGGGTGCCACTAATTGAGGAGCTCCAAAGGTAAGCCTGTTAGAGTACAGTGTATGTTAGTCGATTCGGAGGCGAAAGGGTGCCTCAATGCAGTAGAGTAGCTATT
>JBHLQS010000272.1:0-3406 GCA_048883405.1 Candidatus Thorarchaeota archaeon | reverse complement strand
CACCTCTGCTCCCCGCGATTGCAGTGCTGTTATCAGTGGGGCAGCAGGAGTGTTTCGAGTGTCGTCCGAGTTCTCCAGATATGCAACTCCAAGGATTGTGACTCTCGCGCCTTCTATTGGAACTCCCTGTGATAGCAGGGCATCTTCAACAAGATTCGACATATGGATAGGCATCTGGTCGTTGATTCTTCGGGCCAGTGTGATGAACTCAGGCTCAACCTTCCACGACCCGTATTCGTATAGTCCGTGACGAAGAAGCCAGGAGTCTTTGGGTAAGCAATGGCCTCCCACGCCGGCTCCTGGAATGTGAATGTTCCTGGTTGGCAACACATTGATAAGGTCAATTATCTCGAAGATGTTTTCTCCTAGGCTCTCACAGACAAGCGCCATCTCATTGGCAAATGCTATGTTCACATCACGATACGCGTTCTCCACGGTCTTGGCCAGCTCTGCTGTGAGCGTATGAGAAGTCGTGTAGATCTTCTCCTTTACGATCTTGGAATACATCTCGACAGCTCTCTCTACACTGCGCTCTGTAGTTCCTCCTACAACCCTGGGGAGGTATACAATATTCTTGATGAGTTTCCCGGACATGACTCGCTCATATGAGAATGCCAGGTCAAAGTCCTCTCCACATTTCAGCCCTGATACATTCTCAATAGTCTTCTTGACCACATTTTCGGTGGTGCCTGGCGCAACTGTTGATTCAACTATTACCAGCGTTCCCTTCTTGATGTGGTTGCCAATGTTTTCACTCACTTCCCGAAGTGACTGATATCTAGGCGCACGAAGCATGTCAGTCGGAGTCTGCACATCTATCAGGATAATGTCAGCATCTGCCAACACACTAACATCATCTGTTGCACGAAACTTCCCATCTGCAACAACCTTTGCGATTAGCTCCTCTAGACCCGGTTCATCTCCCTCCAATGGTGATTTCCCTGAATTCAGTGCCTCAATCTTCCAGCCTGAGCGTTTGGACCGTCTCTGCAGCCCGACAACCTCGAACTCGTCAACCTCAGCAAGCAGAGCTCCGCAGGGAATCCCCACATATCCCATTCCTATCACGACTATCTTGGTAGTCATCTTAATGCCTCAACAATAGATAGTTGTCAGCCAGTCCACTGGCAATATCTAATAAGCTTTCAGCATAAATCACCCTGACAAAACCCTTAATTGCATGCAATTGTCGAGCAGCGACGCCTAGTCACCCTATTCAATAGGTCCCTGGGAGTAGAATGGAAGTGTTAGAGGTCCTAATACCGCTGTTCATACTTGCATTCATCAGTGAATATGGAGCGGCCACATTAGGAATGGGCTACGGTACCACTCTTGCACCGATTCTAATCATCGCTGGGTATGAGCCTCTAATGATTGTGCCCACGATTCTATTCAGTCAGTTCTTTGCTGGATTTATTGCAGCAGGATTCCATCATAAATTTGAGAATGTCAATTTCAGGAATGAGCATGAGAGAAAAGCTCTCACTGTATTCATTCTGACTGGAATAGGTGGCGTGATCATATCGGTCTTTGCCGGAGTATCCCTTCCTGCAATCATTGTGAAGCTCTATATTGCAGCTGTGGTACTGATTACTGGTCTTCTTACGCTCATGGATCGAAGTGCTGAAGCATCATATTCATCAAGGAAGCTGACTGGGATCGGCATTGTTGCGGCTTTCAATAAGGGGCTGTCCGGAGGAGGATACGGGCCAATTGTGATTGCTGGCGGGATTCTTTGCGGAATCAAGCCTCGCGCGGCAGTGGCGATAACCGCATTAGTTGAAGGAATAATCTGTGCCGTTGGCGTGGCATTGTATTTCCTCTTGGCCGTGCCTGGCGACATAATCCTTATGATTGGAATCACCGCCGGAGCGATAGTTGCTGCACCATTCTCCGCATTAACAACTGCGAAACTGCGCCAGGAGCAACTAAAGAGAGTAATCGCTGTTTCGATAGTTCTGATTGGCATCGTAGCTTTGATTTCAGTCCTATTTACAGTAGCTTAATGTAGGGTGAGAAGATGACCAAGATAGAACCACGAGAGCGAGACAGACTGGAGATAATGCAATGATACAGCCCCACGGCGGAAAGCTGATAGATCAGAGCACAACTGATAAAGAATCAGAGAGAATACTCAATGAATTTGACGAATATGTACCAATTGAGATATGTCGTGAAGATGCCCAGGAGATTGACAATATTGCTTATGGCGTCTTCAGCCCATTGGCAGGGTTCCTGAACAGAGCGGACTTTGAGTCTGTCTTATCATGTGGTCGATTGGCTGATGGTACTGCATGGACCATCCCCATCGTACTTGACCTGGAAAAATCAGAGTTGGCTGGAGCTGAGCAAGGGTCAACTCTTGGTCTTCTTTATAATGGCCATCCAACAGCAACTCTGGATCTTGATGACATATTCACTTTCAATAAGGCTGAATTCTCCAAAAATGTGTTTGGCACCACCGACGCAAATCACCCAGGCGTTGCGAAAGTAAACAACATGAAGGAATATCTCGTTGGAGGCAGAGTCCGACTGATCCGTGATATTGGAAATCCATACCCTGACTACACGCTCAGTCCAAAGCAAACCAGGGCGCTATTCAAGGAGAAAGGCTGGAAGACAGTGGTCGCCTTTCAGACCCGCAATCCTCCTCATCTGGGCCATGAATATGTCCAGAAGACCGCCCTTTCAATGACTGATGGTCTCTTCATCAATCCGCTGATTGGAAAGAAGAAGTCCGGTGACTTCAAGGACGAGGTCATCCTAGAGTCCTACAAAGTACTGATGGAAAACTATTACCCATCTGACCATGCGGCGATGTCGGTTCTCCATACGGAGATGAGATATGGTGGCCCGAAAGAGGCAATACACCATGCCATCATGCGAAAGAACTTTGGTTGTACCCACTTTATCGTTGGCCGTGATCATGCTGGTGTGGGTGATTATTACGGCCCATTTGACGCTCATGCAATATTTGACGACTATCCTGATCTCGAGATATCTCCCATTTTCTTCAGATCATTCTTCTTCTGCAAGAAGTGCAATAGTATTGCCAATGACAAGGTATGCCCCCACACAGGTGATGATTTAGTGAACTTCGCAGGAAAACGTATACGTGCATTGCTCAGAGAGGGGCAGCCTCCTGCAGCTGATGTAATGAGACCGGAAGTTGCACAGACGATACTCAGCTTCGAAGACCCATTTGTGGAATAGGGGGGTTGAGATGAAACGAATTGTTGAATCAGAAAGCATGGGACTCGGATTCCAAGATAACATAGAAAAGAACCGATAGGGAGTGACTAGAAATGGACAATGGATTCTGTATTTGGCTTACAGGTCTTTCTGCTTCTGGAAAGACAACAATAGCACAAGGACTTCTGAAGCATTTCAAGAACAAAAGGCACAT
>JBHLQS010000271.1:0-3421 GCA_048883405.1 Candidatus Thorarchaeota archaeon | reverse complement strand
CACGGAGACTGGGTAATAGGCTCCAATGGCTTCTTCGACTACGAACCATTCAATGATTGGCATGGAACAGATTCGTTCACATATCGAGTATTTGACGGGACTGCATATAGTGGAATCGTCACTGTTACTATCACAGTGGAACCTGTAAACGATGCCCCTGTAGCCAAAGACGACGCTTATACTACGGGCGAAGATGTGGTCCTAGTGGTTGACGCTGCTATAGGCGTTATTGCCAATGATGATGATATAGATGGAGATGCGCTTTCAGCCCAAATAGTTTCAGGAGCATCTCACGGCAATCTAGTGTTCAATGCAGATGGCTCCTTCACATACACTCCCGATGGTAACTGGTTCGGCGAAGACTTCTTCACCTATGAGGTAACAGATGGGACGTTCACTGACACTGCGACTGTGACAATCAAAGTCTTGTCTGTGAATGATGCACCAGTGGCGGTCAATGACACCTGCTCAACCCTTGAAGATGTCACACTCATTATAGAACCGCCCGGAGTCCTTGCTAACGACTTTGACATTGATGGCGATCCTCTCACGACAGTGCTTCTGGATATGCCACTGCACGGAATCGTTTCGCTTGAGCCAGATGGAGCATTCACCTACATACCGGATCAAGACTACTACGGATTTGACATCTTCACGTATCAGGTGTTTGATGGAACCGAATACAGTGACAAAGCCTTTGTGATCATTGAAGTGATCTATGTCAACACACCGCCCACGGCATACAATGATGTCTACACCACTGAGGAAGGAGTTTCACTGATTGTGGAAGCCCCCGGAGTCCTAGCCAATGACGTCGATGTCGATGAGGAGGACATTCTAGAAGCGATGTTAGTGGACGCTCCAATGCATGGAATGCTCGTTCTCCTACCTGATGGGTGGTTCAATTACACCCCAGATGCAGCATGGTGTGGAGTTGACACCTTCACATACTATGCTTTTGATGGGCTTGAATATAGTAACATCGCTACAGTGACGATAACGGTCGTTGATGTGACACCACCTGTAACTACAATACAATTCGTAGGTGATGCGGGCGAATACCACTGGTACTACTCTGATGTTGAGGTGACCATGACTGCCACTGATGACTGCTCGGGAGTGGCATCGACACTATACAGCGTGAATGGTTCTGAATGGATGCCCTATATTGACTCATTTGTCTTGACCAATCCTGGGGAATACATAATCCGCTATTACTCAATGGACAACGCTGGGAATATTGAGGATACACATACTGCGGCTGCAAAGATCAGCAAGTATACACGTGGCTATGTTACGGGAGCAGGGTGGATATTGGAGGCAGACGGCAGTAAAGACTTCTTCTCAATCCTCGTGAAATACAGAAGATGCGGATCATTGTATGGCCACATCAATTATATGTTCAAGGACAACAAGCATCTGCACGCATTAAAGGTCAAGGGCAGTCAGATACTCGGCCTAATCATTGAAGGAAACCATGCAATCATAGAGGCTAAGGGCGTGGTCTATCGGACCGGCTGTAGATGCCACTACTATCACTACTCCGAAGTCTTCTATCTCCGAATTGAGGTCTGGGACAATGGCAAGGGGAAGTCAGATGTCTTTCAGATTCGAATCTTCGATGAAGCTGGAGACCTCTTCCATGAAGCAGGATTTGACCCGCCGGGAACCCTACTTCGTGGCAGCATTCTAATCGGTCCTCGGCACTGGTACTGCTGGTGCAGGGACTGGTGGTAGATCTATAGCATAAACCGCATAGAAGCCCTCAGCTTAGGAATGAGTCTTCAATTCCGTTTCAACTGCTAGCCTAAGGCCTCCTTGGAGCATATTTAGACAAATTTGATAGAAAAACCGTAATAACAATAGTTTACCATTACGATATTTAGTCAGTAATGTCAATTTATTAGCAGGTGTATCGCTAGAAAGAACTCCTAACCTTGCTGCTGCCGCCAATGCTGGAAGACTACCGCTGGGATATCACTTCTGGCTTTGGAGAGAGTGAAACAATGGACGCGCAAATGAGAGAGGTGCAGGATGTTTCAGAGCCCATGATGATGATGGACAGAGCTGACTCCTGTCCTGTATGTGGGTCTGACGGAGACCTTGAGTCTGCCCTTATTCGCGTGAAGGGTGGAACATTGGGCTATTACGCTGGTCTCATATATCACTGTCCATCATGCGGAACAGCGTGGCCCCTGTGTAGTGATGAAGGAAAAACACCGATTGAAGACTGGATCGAGTTCAACGAGTTCTATGAAGGTCTTGAGTAAGATTCAGCTTTCTCTCCAGAGGAAATTGCTCTCATGCAATGCTTATAGGAAAGCTGTACCTAATTAGAGCGGTGGTTAGGTATTGAATGAGGATTCCGAAGTTGAGGGGAATATCCTCTGGCGAAAAGTGTTTGGAAGCAAACGTAAGCCGAAGTACTGGTATGCACATGTTCCACTTCTGTTTCTTTTCGGAATTATGGCAATAGCGAGCATATTGGCAGTGACCTTGGAGGGGTATGTCATGCGGCCACAAGACTGGCTATGGGTCATTCTCATTTGGCTATCGGTGGTGGCGCTTATAGCAGATCTCTGGTGGCAACGGCGAAAACGCCGCCCTTCTGTTTCAGAAATGGACCCAACTGAGTCTTAGGTCATATGCAAGAAGAATCTCTCAAGTCACTAATTTTCCGAAAACGTACCACCCCTCTCTTTCAAGAAAGGCCTCAGCATATCCCCTCCGTCTGCAGAGAGCAATGGCTGCAACGTTATCAGAGTAATATACAATCCCATCAAATCCCCTCTCGCGAACGAAGTTTTCAAAGAACCCGAAAAAGCGATGTCCATACCTTTTCTCTCTGTGCTCTGTCCTCAACCAGACCTCATGCAACTCTACCAGGTTTTCTCTCTTTCCACCAAAGAGTTCGTGGAGTGCAGCTTTATCATCGTCATCGCGTGGGTCACCTGCCGTCATCTCTTCTGTGCTTGTTTCGTGCCAAACAGTATGACCCACTATTTCTTCTTGGACCATCCAAGCGATTAGGTGGTCAGAATCGCTCTCAATATGGCCTCTCTCGTCCTCTCCCAGTTCATTGATTGTGGTTTCCCTGAGGCCACGGGTCCGGTAGAAGCTATGAAGGTCGTCAAGGTGCAAGTAGTATTTCTCGAACTCGTCAAAATCGTATCCAATACGAAACTTCAAGCCCGACATCTCCCTCACACTTTGATTACATCTCGCTAATCAGATTCTCACTGAGGAATGCGATAGTACGTTCAAAGAGATCATCCTTGTACCTCTCATCATTCATCATCGGATGTCCAGCACCCTCCACAATCCAGATGTCCTTCTTCACTGAGGCTATCTTCTCATAGATTCTTCTCGCACTGTCCTCGGTCACAGAATCATCCCTTGAGCCTTGAATAATGAGAGCTGG
>JBHLQS010000270.1:0-3422 GCA_048883405.1 Candidatus Thorarchaeota archaeon | reverse complement strand
CATCTCTGGCTTCTTCGAGAGCAATTTGCCGAGCTCCAATTCAAAGAAGGCGAATGCTTGATTCATGAGCATCGCTGATTGCCTGACTTTCTCAAACAGCCTCTGGGCTACCTCATCCGTCACATCAGCCTGATAGCGAAGCGATGCATACTGGTATGGCCCATCGAACTCCTTGAATTCCTCATCAAATTGTGCAATCATATCAAAGACTTGTTGTGCATCATAGCCCTCAATCTTGCCTCGATGTTGATCGCGATATCCTTCTGCCCATCTCACCATTGCAGTCAGTCGTTCAGAGATATACGCAGGGTCGTCGAATTCGACCAATTGCGATAGGTCCCAAATCATCTCCTCGTTAGCCATTTTCAATCAGCTATGAACCGCAGAGCGGGACTTGCTTAATAGTTCTACGACATAGGAAACATTTGGAAATAGAGGAATATTATGAAAAGGATAATTGCAATGACTAAGAGTGCAGCCTTAAGTATGAGCCTTCTGACAGTTACCATAGTGGCATCAATCCAGCAACGTCTGTAATGAAGGTAAAGATTTCGATTATAGCCAATGAATATCCACACCAACTCTAGCTGCAGGATACTATACTATTTCCTTGAGCCATTCGACCACGCGTGAGTAAGCCTTGATTCTATTCTCTAGTTTTGCTAGGCCATGTCCTTCATCAGCAAAGCGCATTAGCTCAACTTCAAGCCCCTTCTCTTTTAGCTTCTCATACATCTGAACCGATTCAGAAAGGGGAACGCGTTCATCATTGTCACCTTGAATGATGATGAGGGGAGCTGTAATGTTATCGATCTTATGGATTGGACTAATCATATTGAGGACGTTTGAATCACTCTCTAGGCTGCCATATTCAGACTCTCTAAGCGCTCTACGCCAAGGCGCTGTATTCTCCAGAAATGTAACGAAGTTGGAAATCCCAACAATATCAACTCCGGCTTTCCACAGATCTGGATGTTCAGTCATTGCAGACAAAACAGCAAAACCCCCATAGCTGCCACCATAAATGACTAGGCGGTCCCCATCAATGTTCTTCTCATTCGCCTTGATGTGTAATGCAAGATGCTTGATGTCCATAACAGAATCCAAGCGCCGCTCCACATTATCCATGTCCATATACGCTCGTCCATAGCCCGTGCTTCCGCGTATGTTGGGCGTGAAAATCGCATACCCTGTTGACAGGAAGAATTGAATTACTGCTTGAAAGTTGGGTAGGATTTGAGCCTCTGGACCGCCATGTATCATGAGAATGGCAGGCCACCCTCTTT
Organism: Candidatus Thorarchaeota archaeon; assembly: GCA_048883405.1. Classification (GTDB taxonomy): domain Archaea; phylum Asgardarchaeota; class Thorarchaeia; order Thorarchaeales; family Thorarchaeaceae; genus SMTZ1-83. Next base: position 2,136 of record JBHLQS010000270.1, on the reverse strand, counting down.
CAGGCATGTCACCTTTTGGAATATATCGGAAGTAAGGTACTGGTAGACTATCGAAGCTAAGGAAGTTATGAAGTGAGGCATTAACGAATGAAGATGGATTGAGGCCTGCAGTTCCCACGTCTGTAGCCTTCCATGATGTATGGTCATCGAGATCAAGAATCCAGATATTGGTGGGTAATGTTGCGGTGCTCATTGTCATAGCCATAAACTCATGATTCGGTGAAAGAGCCAAGGAGTCTTGAAAGGATCGCGAGTCACCACGCACGATAACTGCCCCTCTTGGCAATTCAATCTGGTCAAGAGCTCGGACTCCGTCTGCAGAAAATGTGCCACGCCAGAGGCTAGAGAATCCACCCTCATTCAGTATGAAATAGGTAAGAGTTGATTCAGGCGAATATGCTGCATAGTCAAACTCGTGCTTCAAAGAGGCCTCAATTTCCCTTAAGGAAGTGAAGTCTCCTGAGAGCGATAGAATACCGAGGCGCATCATATCATGGGCATAGTCAGTTGCCACGAGAATACGATCTCTGTCTATCCATCTAATAGCCTCCCACCGATTGGTTCGAGACTCTCCCAATGATTTTGTCAGGTTCTTAGCCTCGCGACTGGCAATATCGAGTTTGAGAAGATTCACATTGTTATTGCCAAAGTATTGCTCTAGAATTGCATGCTTCTCATCAGTAGAAACAGTGCCTATTTGGCATAATCCTTCTACGGGTTTGAATACAATCTCAGGTCGAGTTCTATCCAGAGGAAGCCTGTGATGATAGATGTCAAATCGGGCCTTATCCTCAATATTGGCACTGAAGAAGTAACTATTATTGGAAACATGGTCTATGATATGCTTCGCAGCCGAATCAGTTGTGATCCATTCAAGTGTCATGTCTGGTTCAATCTTCGCAATCTGGAAATTCTCATCGCCGCCCTTGTCCATCGTGAAGAGCAATGTACCATCACTCAAGTACTTCGGATTCGTGCTGCGGTTGTCCTCAAAGGAAATTCTTGTTGGCCATAGGGTTCTATTCTTCTCAATTGGAGCATTATAAATCTGAAAGACGCCGGGGGCATCATAGATAAACGCAATGCTGGAACCATCCGGATGCCAGCTTGCACCTCCAGCAGCCTCAACAGCCAAGAACTTCCTGAAGTAGGATTGCAGCGAGCTCATGGATTCTAGATTTGCAGAGCCCCCTAAGTGTGTTTCCAGAAATCCTACAGATATATCTATCACATAGACTATGCAGAAACCATGGACGACTTGGAACTGGTCAAATCATTGTATTTGAAGCTCAGAGAGAGCTTGATCGCATACCTTGGGAAATTCGACGATGGTAGCTACTTCTATCAACCAACACCCAAATCAAATGCAACCGCCTGGATTGTGCCCCATATCTCTGCTTTCGAGAAATTAATGGTCACAGATAAGATACCTGGTTTCGATTTCCCTCAGTTCATCACTCCAGAGAATGTTGCAATATACAAGCCCGGAGTTGAGGCTTATGCATTAGCCAGAGATGAAATGATGGGAATCTCAGAAGCGATTGAACTCCTGAAGCTAACTCAAAAGATATCGACAGGATTTCTTGATGATATGATTGCAGGCCGCGACTCAGTTCGAGAGGTGGACGGTGCAGTGGTTGTCGACAAGTATCTCTTGAATTTCTCGCACGAAACTGAGCACTATGGTCAGCTGAAGTATCTGCTTGGAACATGGAAAAGAATGAGCTCATAGCAAGGAGCAGACAACCTCGCCAAACATTCACTTGTCATCTCCAATCTAGGCAGTGTATTGCGCGAGCGTTGAGCATAGGCTTGCGGGTACAAATGCGAAATGGCAGTTCAGTATGATTTTGACTTAGCGAGCCAGACATAAGACTTATATTCTATTCTACCAGTAGAATATTAGTTATTATACTAGTATAATAATCTGCGAGGTGATTTAATGGCACAGATGGAATCTAAGTCAAAGCAAATGGATGCAGCCCTTCTACCCTCAACTTACCTCGCAGTGCTTTCACTCATTGGAGCAGGCGCGAAATACGGATATGAGATCAACCAAATTCTCGAGCAACGTGGATATCGCAACTGGGTAGACATCAAATTCTCTTCAGTCTATAAAGCCTTGAAGGAGCTTGA
>JBHLQS010000269.1:0-3440 GCA_048883405.1 Candidatus Thorarchaeota archaeon | reverse complement strand
CCAATCAGAATAGCTGAGTTCGTGATCAGCCCTATGAGCGTACTGATTGGACCTGGCGCTGAAAGTGGGAATACAGTGAAGATTGGGTCGTGCGTAATGGCGTGCCCGTCCCACTCCGCGTAGCAGGATGCATAGTAGTAGGTCTGCGAGTACCACATATCAGCTCCAAAGGCAAGGTCTGGCGCTGGAGCACCTTGCTCCATGAAGGGTAGAATGTAGAAATACGTGGGAATGATTGCGGTTCCTACATCGTAGGTTCCGCCGTCCTTGCCCCAGAGATAAGTCCCTCCGAACTCTACGGTGGTACGAGTGTTGGTTTCTCCCGCGACTTCCTCCTCGAATCTGATTGTACCTTCAGGTGCTATTTCGGTTTCTGGCATGCTCGCAGCAAGATCGGTTCCATCATAGAGTTCTCCACTAATTGTGTAGCTTGAGAAGGAACTCCAATACTTTGCCGCCAAACTGAGACCCTGCACCTCAGGGAGAATGACTCCGGTTTCCGGATCTGTAAAATCTCCAAAGTGCTGGTCAACCTTGAGAACTGCAGCCTCATCTGTCACTTCAAAACGGTAGACCATCTCCAATCGGTCAATAGCTGTAGGAACGGCTATTGGTTCCACGAAGTCTTCAGGCGGCGCATCCTCAGGCCCGCAGAAACACCAGATTGGCTCAGGATTTGGATAGGCAGTCATGAGATTGCCCTTTATATCAACCACCTCGGCACTCCATTCGATCTGGTTATCGTCATTCAGCGCCGGGAGATTGACACTGCCTAGTTCAGCCGACTCCGCGTAGAAGTCATAGACCAACTCAGATGCTGTTTCATTCATCTCATAATAGACCCAATCGACAATGCCATCCTCGTTATAGTCTACTTCAACTGGATCATAGACTATGTCCATGATCCCATTCCCATTCGTATCGTTGAATGCAGAGAGTCCCGAGAAGTAGTGATCCATCCACTGTGCTGTTTCGCCATCGTTGAACATCTCGCTGATGTCAAAGCCATAGCCTGTGAAAGAATCCTCGTAGTCGTACTCATACGACTCATTCATCCAAGCAGCCCAGGAATATTCTTCCTTGAGGTTAGGAATGACATCATTTGCATTAACAGGATTCATGTTGTCATCAAACCATGTATAATTGGCGCTGTAGAAGTAGCTCGAGTTATACTCTGAGAGATAGAAGGTGGAATAGATAAAGACCTCGTCTCCTGTCAATGCCTCGGGCTCTGGATACCACATCAATCCCCATATGTCAACAGCATTTGGTTCTACGAACCAATTGACTCCTGACAGCCATGACATGTAGGATGCATCAGGATCAAGGACCACTACAACAAGAAGGTTGGAGAAGGACCAGTTATAGGAGTAGTCATAGATATAGTCCTCCTGAATCCAGTAGGCGTTGTTGTCAACATCCTCAACATAGATGTATGGCATATATGGGGGAAGAGGCTCTGGGTCAGATTCGTTCCATCCAATGGTACCTGTGTTTCCAGGTTCAGTTTGGCCCGGTTCAGCTGGATATGTAGGATAGATCTCATCTCCCCAGTCTTGACCACTGTCGTTCCACCATTCGTATGCAACATATACTCCAGGAAGCATCTCTTCAAAGGGTGCCACAACCTGTGATGGCCCAAAGGGTGAAGCTGTCGTCATCACAGGAAGAACTCCAAGTAGGATACTGAGAAGAGCTCCCATCGCAAATTGTTTTGTTGTGGCGCTCATTATGTTGTGCCTCAAAGATTGGTAAGTCAGAAGTAGTCCCAAGTTATAATAGAGGTTTTCAGTGAACTGTTCAAAAGGGGGAAGAAAGCCATGTCCATTTGTCCTTAAAGCAGAAAATGAGGTCAGATATCTCCCTGAACCGTTCTAAGACCGCTAAGAGCTAACGCTCAACTTTTCGACTCAGGCGGACAGTCTTGGTCCTTCCACTTTTTTCACGAGTAACTATCGACTTCCTCTCAAGACCGGAGAGGGTTACGCTAAGAGTGGACTTACTCAGACCAGTGACTCGCCTCAGCTCATCCTGGGCCATGAAACCATTGCTTTCCTCAAGCCTATTGATTATCCTTCGTTCTGTGTTGGAGAGGGTCACTACAACTAATGGCTCTTCTGAAGGCGGTTTTGCCGGGTCGGGTTTGATTGCTATAGCATCTTCTAGCTGAGATACTCGACGTTGAAGTCTGAGTACCACAAGGATGGCGGCATTGAAGACAAGGATAAGCGATATCACCAACGCTATTGTGGTGGCCAGGATTACTGTTTCCCTGGATATCGGAAGCGCTATAATCCAAATCCAGAGCGCCGCGGAGAGAATTATGATAGATAATAATACAAGAACCACGTCAATGCGTTTGTTATAACCATCGGCGCGGCTCATCGCTTCAACCTGACCTAGTTCTCTCCATGTTCCTTATGAAGTCACTTCCCGGCCTTCTTCGCCAATTCTTGCACAATGGTATTCAGATGGCCATTGTGATGACCCAAATGAACGAAAGCATTCGCTATCAGGTCAATGACGCGCATCCCCCTGAATGGCGCTGGCATGTCATGCTCAGGTACCAAAACAAGCTGCTCATCGGTAGCCTCTCCCACGTATGCCAAGATGTCCTCCTCACTTGAGGTGTAGTATTCCTCAATCTCCTGCAGAGAGACGCCTGTCCAATCCCCATCTGTTCCAGGAGTGTGCTTTTTGAATAAATCAGGATTCTTGGGAGAGCCATCCACAATCAAAACATTGAGGGAATAATCATACACTGCAGCCTGATGAGCCAATAGCCACCCAAAAGAAGACATACCTGAGTCTGGACGATAGCCAAGGTCGTCGCCGCAAAATTCCTGATAGCCCTTGATAGCACGCTCCCGCCAAATCCGAGTTCTTTGCGCCATACTGCGCATGAGTTCAATGACATCCAATGTTATCGGAGAAGCCTATGACTTTAGGCTGATTTATCTGTTGGTGATTTAATGTCAAGGGGCGGTGTATAGTCAATTGCAGATAGACCCGTATGTAATAGCAACAAGTGCATTGGTGATCGAGGTCCTAATGATTATAGTGCTTCTTCTTGGATGGATCTATGGATCACGCAGGCTTAACTTCAGATTGCATCATAGGGCGGTGTATTCCATTGTCCTAGTCAATTCATTGATAGTGGGCCTATGGATGATACCTCAAGCCATGAACCTCGCACAGCTTGGCTTCTTCAATAATTTCTCCACTAGCTGGCATCAGACTCTGCATGACACGCTTGGCATCATCGCAGTAGTGCTGAGCATCATTGTATCGGTAGTCTTTCTCTGGAGAAGAGACATGCCAGCTAGGCTGTTGAAACGCACTAGACCTGTAATGATACTGATCCTCAGTCTTTGGATAATCACTTTTGCTTTGGGCGTTCTAGCATATACCGTGTTCTGGGGATAGTACATCAACGAATC
>JBHLQS010000268.1:0-3453 GCA_048883405.1 Candidatus Thorarchaeota archaeon | reverse complement strand
CTCCAATTACAATATTTCTAGTATACCTACTTTTTCTATATTCTTTTTTCATTTTTTCATCTCCTAACCTAATGGTATTTCTTTTTCCAAACCAGTGACAGGGCTATAGTTGTTACAGTTGCAATAGGCAACCCAACTACTAGTCCTAAATCAGCAAAAGAGATTGCTTGATTCATCAAGCTGCTCGATAGGGTCGAGATAAGAACCTCTATGATTTCTTGTGCTAGAGCAATGAGCTCCTCTCTATTCTCCACTGGTAAGTCCAAAGCATTGACTTGATCAATGAAGTCATTCAGCTTCTGGGAAGCTGTTGTTACATCTCCAATATCCATGAGGGTAATGGCACTATCTAGTGTCTCGTTCAATGAGCTTACTGCATCAGGTCCCAGAATTCCACTATCGACAAGATCCTCAATATGAGCAATAATGTTCCTAGTTGCGTCCTGATATGTGCCTTTCAACATCTCGTAGAAGTCCATGTCAGCAGCTGGATTATGATACCATCCCCAGACCCAGTCGCGCTGATAGTGACGAGTGAGCGGCTGGACAAGTGGGATGCCTAGAACATCCTCATGATAGATCCTCTGAAGCTCATAGTAGATGGCTTGTCTTTCTGCAGAATCAACTGTGTTCAGACCTGCTTCAATTAGACTGTTCACAGTAGAGTCAGTATATGTGGGAATTTCTCGAGAAACCCAGAACCCGAAATCTCCAGTACAGTGCAAGAACGGAGTGACGAAGCTGTTCGGATCAGGGAGGTAGGAATCCACAGGGCAAATGAAGGCGGTCAAAGTCCATAAATTCTCGTCCCAGTCGCCTATTTCTTCATACCATCCATAAGTGCCTGCAGAAGGGATCTTGAGCAAGGTCACATGGAACTTCGTGTTTATCGCTTCAATACTATCCTTGAGGATTTCTGTTGTCCTTGGTGTAAGTGGCTCTACGCCATACCACCCGGGCCCCATTGGTCTATCTTCTGCTTCTGCGTAGACCAGTGTGAGATTGAACCCCTTGTTCCACACCTCACCGCCCCAGGCCTGCTGGAAGTGCTGTCGAGCCATATCCAGGTCGTAGGTGTAACACTCCTGATTTGGGTTGTGGAAGGGGAGCCCCTCTAGCACAGGACTGGCAGGTTGCTGAGCTTCACCCGCATAGCTCTCATTGATGATAGTGTCATAATCGAGGCAATAGGCAAATGCCTTTCGAATATCAATGTCACTGAAGAAGTCAGGTGGGATACCATTTCCGTCCAACTTACCACTCCCAATGCAGGGACTGATGTTTGCAATCGCGAAGTTAAAGTCCAGTGGATGGTACTCCAGCGTAGGCAGTCCCATATAGACCCGTATTCCTTCGACGCCCTCAAGCTCTGCCTGTCGGTACCACAATCTCTCCTCCTCCACCGGATTACGAGCAGCCAGGCAGATATCAGCATTGCCATCTAGGAGCATCTGTTTCCTCTTTTCCCAACAGTTGGCAGGAGTAAACGCTCCTGAATGGTCAAATATTTTGAATTCTACTTCCTCCAGTCTGGCTGGTCTTCTCCAGTAATCTTCGTTTCTGACCAGCACAATCCCCTCATATCCATCGGGCCATCCCGTGTTGTACCACCTCTCAAATATGAACGGACCAAACCCTTGTGTTGCAGCATCAAGTGGAGAGGTATCACCGATGTAAGACTCCCATGTTTCTTCTGTCCCTGGCCAGTCGCCAGCCTCAACACACCAAGCTTTGCTGAGTATGGAGGAACAGCTCGAGGCTAGAACATGCATGAATGGGGGATATATCTTTGTAAGATGAAACACGACATCATTGCCCTCAGCTTCAACAGCATTGTCTATGTCCTCAAAGTCACCGATGACGTCGTAATAAGGCGTACCATTCCACGGCCACCATCTTTCTACTACTCTGCTCCCCAATATAACCTCCTGGAGTATCCCACTTTCCTCACGTATCATTGCTCTCTTAAAGGAGTACTCGACATCCTCTGGCGTCAGCGGCGAGTCGCTCCTGATGGTGAAACGGTAGGTCAGTCCATCAGGACTGATTCTTCCATTCTCCAGACTAGGAACCTCTGTCACGAGTAATGGTCGGAACCTATCCATTCTCCCTCTATCGTAGGTCACCAAAGTGTCATAACAATTTGATACAATCCTCATAGAAGTTGCCCTACACGCCCTTGCTGGGTCAAGTGTGCCACCCCAGTCCATTCCCAGAAATTCCATTTCAGAACAATAGACCAAATTGTCCGTTTCTGGAACAATAAAAGGCGGAACGAAGGGCTGTCTGGGTGCCGTATAGGTCGAGAGGGCTGATGTAGACAAGATTGTGATTAGACTCACGGCCACGATGATAGTTCTAGTTCTCAAATGCCGTTTCAAACCCTTCTTGGAACTTGGAGTAACAGGGCATATTCTTGAACTGTTTTCTATTTCTGATTCCACTTCAGTCGCTTCCCAATTATATCAACTAGGTAAACGCCGAGTTCTGTTGGAGGCTTGTCATCTGGAAGAGGAATCTCCCACTCTTCTGCCAATGTTCGAAGAGTCCTTAGGCATTGGTCTTTCATTTCGCATGTGCCACAATCGCGCTTGTGCTCATACCAAATTTGAAGACCAATCTTTGGAGAATAGAAGATGTAGGTGTTTGTATCGTAAGCATGACAATACCCTTTGGCAATGCCATATTGTGTGCTGAGATGCTCAATCCTGATTCGGTTGACCGATGCTGCATGCTGAAGGAGTTTATCAATTCGTTCCTCAGCTATCTTCTGGGCCATGGTGACAAATGGTCGTGATACCTTCAGATCCTTGGCGATCTTTGAAGGTCTTTCCTTCTGGCGACGCCTTAGCCAAATGATTCCCTGTTGCTTGGTAGGATATCGAAGGTAGCTGAACATTTCTTGAGCCTTCCGAGTTAATGCGAATACCTTAACAAAATTAACCTAAACTCTTTAACTGCCTTGTAATAAGTCATTCGATGTTTCAGAGTTCACCCGCTATCATTCTATTTTGGCGAAGCCTTTTGACCGATGCGAAGAGGGCGGCTAGCCGTTGCAGCGCGAATTAACACTTGATTATGATCATGCTTGAATTGTAAAAGTACCCCCTCAAGTGCCCACAACAGCTTTTCTTTTTCAAACGCATTATTAATAATACTTAAACTAGTATCGAAAAGCATTTACACATTTTTATACAATTAGTTTGGGAGCTAAAATGAGTTCGGTATACACCATTCACCCGACAAGATTAGGAAGTGCAATGGGTAAGCTCTTGATTTGCCTTGGAGTTCTTATGATTCTCATAGTATGGCTTATTGGTCTTCCCGAAATGGGATTTGATATATCCTACATAATGAGTGACTATCCTCTTTTTGACAGGCTTATGTATCTCTTCATGCGATTAGCTTTGATATTTTTCCCACCTTTCGCTATTCTCATTGGATTTATTGCAA
>JBHLQS010000267.1:0-3482 GCA_048883405.1 Candidatus Thorarchaeota archaeon | reverse complement strand
ATTGATGAGGCAAGGATTTCAAGACACGCTCGAAGTTCCGATTGGATTTTGACAGGTTACAAGAACCAAATCACCCCGTCTGTATTCTATAGTCTAGGTCAAGAGAGCCAAATAGCATGGTTCAATCCAGACTGGAGTTATCGAAAAGAGGTGACCATCGCTGCCGATACAACTGATGTCCCTGCAGGATATTCAATTCATCTGATATTTAATCATGCCGCCCTAGTGAGTGAAGGAAAATCCCTAGAAAATGGGAATGACATTCGTATAGTCTACTGGGATGGCTCACAATGGAATGACCTCGATAGGATGTTAGATACTGACTCATCCTGGAACAGCGATTCTACAAAGATATGGTTCAAGACACAGAGGTCAATTCCTGCATCTTCTTCAGATTCCAGCTACTACCTCTATTATGGTAATCCGTCGTCTGGCTCTCCTCCAAGCGATAGCTCAAGCATTTTCCTATTCTATGATGGATTTGAGAGCGGTGATCTGAGTGCATGGGATGGCTGGAGCGTGGGATCGGCAGGCGATGATATATCACCCATTACCGGCCCACCTCAACCCAACACAGGAACTTACTCAGCCAGATGCGAGAATGATGATCTTGCCACCCCACAAGCAATGGTCTGGAAGGACTTCTCTGACGAAACTTCGCTTCTTGCTAGAACTCACCTATACCTAGACCCGAGCTTCTCTATATCTAGTGGAGGCCATGTGACTGTTATGCAGTTTATTGACAACACGCCTACATGGGTGAACCAATTTGCAATCACAATTAATGATGACATGACCATATACGTTTGGAATGCTATCGCAGGAGAAGCATATGGCTATGGGACAACAAGTACATTATCAACTGGGACCTGGTACACGCTGGAAATGCAGGCCACGATTTCTGACACAGATGGCGAGATCAGGGTATGGCTTGATGGAAATCTTGAGATAGATGAATCTGGGAAAAACACAGGCACAGAGGGAATCAATAGGTACTGTGCGGGATTCTATTGGGCCTCTCCCCAGACTGAACCGAACGTAATCTATGTGGATGATGCATCTCTCAGATCCTATGTTAGTCCTGAACCCACAACATCCCTTGGTCCTGAATTAACGCCAACAATTCAATTCGATTATAGGAAAGACATAGTCATTGACCACACGAAGGTCAGTGCAGACCTAACAGACTTCCCACTGCTGATTGATATTTTTGATACAGATCTGAAGACTGACGTTCAGATTGATGGCAATGACATCCTGTTTCTGAAAGACAGCTGGATTCTTCCCCATGAGATTGAACTCTTCGACCAAACCTACAATTCTACACATGCACATCTCGTCGCTTGGATCAAGACTAATCTATCATCTTCCACGGATACTTTGGTTTCTATGTACTATGGAAACCCATCGATTCAGAATCTTCAGAATCCTTCCAGTGTGTGGAGCAATTCATACGGTGCAGTATGGCATTTGAATGACAATCCAACAGGGACGATTTATGATTCTACTCCTAATGACAACGATGGTACTTCTTCGGGCGGCATGACTTCAGGCGACCAAATACCTGGGCAAATCGATGGCTCTTTGGATTTTGATGGGTCTAATGATGAGGTGAATCTTCCCGGAGCAGTCATCGGCGACCGTGCAGCTTGGACAATCTCAGCCTGGATCAAAATGGGTGCGGACACCGCGGATCAGAGAACGATTTACGGTGAAGGGAATACTGGCGTAACAGAGTATCTCTTTCTATATGTAGATGATACCAATTCAGAGGTGAGATTCTATTCGACAACAGCCATTGGCGATTATTCACAGGTGATAGGCTCGACAGATGTTGAGGACAATCAATGGCACTTCGTCACGTTTGTCCAACGCACGAAGACTGATCGAGAGCTGTATGTTGATGGCTTGTCAGATGGAAACAGCACGCAAGATGCTGGAAGTCTGACCACTGATACAGCCAATATTGGAGTTTTGATTACTGATTGGGTCGCAGACTGGTTCAAAGGAACAATCGATGAGGTTCGCATCTCGTATGCAGCTCGTTCTGCTGATTGGATTACTACCGAATTCAATAATCAGCATGCCATTGCCAGTTTCCTTTCTGTTGGAAGTGAGATACCTCTTCTTGAAATGGGTGGAGAATTCCTGTACCAAAAAGAGATTGCAATAGACCACACGAAAGTGGATTCAGACCTGACAGGCTTCCCCTTATTAGTCGATACTTATGATACTGACCTCAAGGCCAATGCCCAAGCTGATGGGGATGACATTGTGTTTGTAAGAGAGGGCTTGATTCTTCCATATGAGATCGAACTATTTGATCAGTCATACAACTCCACTCATGCTCATCTAGTAGCTTGGGTCAAAACTGATGTTTCATCAACAACTGACACAACCTTGCTAATGCTCTACGGTAATCCAACCTGCGAGAACTCTGAGAATCCAAATGAAGTATGGAGCAATGACTATGCCGGCGTCTGGCACTTGAATGGAGCGCCAAGCGATGGAACACCTGGAGGGGTCAAAGACTCCACTATCAATGGTAACGACGGGACTCCCTTGAATTTCCAAGATGCTGGTGGGGGTTCTACTGATGCGGTTGGTCAAATTGATGGTGGTTTCGACTTTGCTGGAGATGATGACCACGTAACTGTATCCAATCCTGTAAATACCGACCAAACAGCCCAGCTTACATTTTCAGCGTGGATTAGAGTGGATGATCTAGTTGGAGGAGAGGTTATCAGCAGAGGAGATAGCTATGGACTCAGAGTCTGGAATACCGGCAGGGTGCTGTTCTTCAAGCATATATCTGGCAGTTGGATTAACATGGCTCCCGAGGGTATTAATGTCACTGGAAACGGATTTCACTATCTCGTTGCAATCCAGAACACTGCAGGAATGTTCCTCTACATAGATGGTCAGCAGGTTGACAGCAACACGGATACAGTTCCAATCGCATATGATCTTGGTACTGCCTTGGAGATAGGGACACATGGTGATGGAGGAACCGGATATGAATTTCTGGGCATAATTGACGAGGTCCGGATTTCAATGACTGACCGTTCTGCCGCATGGATTTCAGCCGAATATGCTAACCAGAACAATCCAGATGATTTCTACTCGATAGGGAGCGAAGTTCGTCTTCAACCACAAGGCTTTGCTAACAAGAAGACTATCACGGTGGATAGTAGCAAGATCCTGGCAGACTTCAACGATTTTCCGCTTCTAGTTGAGCTTTATGACGAGGATTTGCGTACAAAAGTACAACCTGATGGTGATGATATCTCATTCCGAATAGGGGATCTTGTTTTAGACCATGAGATAGAAACATTCGACCAGACATATAGCCCGACGCATGCACACTTGGTTGCATGGGTTCGCATTCCATATCTCTCCTCTACATTAGACACTGAGATTACAATGCTTTATGGAAATCCTGACATTGGTAGTCAAGAGAATCCAAGTGGCGTTTGGTCAAA
>JBHLQS010000266.1:0-3487 GCA_048883405.1 Candidatus Thorarchaeota archaeon | reverse complement strand
ATATGCTTGTTCTCAAGCTATTCTGACAGATTCTGGGAGGATAGACTGGAATGGTTTAGACTTCAGTCCTCGTATGGGCTCATAGGCAAGATAGATTGGAAAGCTACAGGTAATGGAATCATTGTCTGTGAGGATGGTTTTCGTGCTACGACTTTCAACCCAAGCAGATTTGAGGCCCTGACCTTGCAGATGGGCATAGAATCAAGGGTCATTGAGGTTGACAACTCAAGCGTGTTTTGTGTGATTGATAAACGGAGCTGAATCAATGTCATGATTGACCATCGAGATTTTCAATCCTCTTGTGCATACAAGGAAGAAAAATCGCATCTGTTCAAGTCATAACTTATGATGAAAGGAAGGGAAAAGTGCGCCGCGCGAGCGCGTGACAGGCCTGCAATTGTGACTGATATGCAATGAAATTAGTCCTAGGACTCCCATTCCTAGGCCATAATCCTCTTCCAGTGAGTAAGATTGAATACGGGAATTACGCAGTAAAGTGTGGAGGTGGATTCGTTGCGATATTCCTGGAAACGCACAATACTTGTTGTCGTCATGATCATTGTAGTGCTACTAGGGACATCTATCATTGGCAATCTGCCTGTTCATAGAACGAATATCGTGCATACAGACCCACTAGGCGATGTTTCCGATCCCGATTTCGATATTGTGCAAATCTGTTCATATGCAGAACGCGATAATATTGTCCTTGAGTTGGCTGTTGCAGGTGAAATCCAAATACTTGAGGGCTCATCAGGTCCAACCTTTCTGTACCGAATAATCGTTGTGGCACGAGGACTTGAAACGAATCCTCACATCTACGCTTGTACATTTGATGGTGAGGTCATTAAGCAGTATGGATTTGATTATGAGGTAGAGAACTCGACACTGAGGATCTTCTTTCCTTTTACTGCGTTTGTCCACGATTCATTCATGATTGGACTTGAGGCTACAACCGGGTCACCTAGAGCAGAACAGGACCTGACTCTTGAAGACCGAGATTTGCCGATAGCAAGGTTGCTTTTCTAAATGAGGCTCGTAATTCCAGTATGATGGGCATTTAATGTGCTACAATCTTCACATTCCTAGGCCATAATCCTTTTATTCATTCATCAAGGCGAAACGGTGAGCCGAGCCACTCAAGACCATATTTGACAGGTGATAGATAATGGCTAAACGACCAGGTCACTGTTATCGACAGGCAGATCGCCCTCCATTCGTCCGTAAGCGCTACATACATCGTCAGCCGGCTAGCCGTATAGTTAGCTTTGATATGGGTGAGGCAGGTGGGGACTTCCCGGTCGAGGTATCTCTGTATGGTCTTGAGAGATGTCAGATTCGCCATCAGGCACTCGAGGCAGCGCGCATCGCGTCCAACCGGCACATGACCAGAAAGGTGGGGAGAAAGAACTACCACCTTCGAATACGCGTTAAGCCGTACCACTACCTCCGCGAGAACAAGATGATCTCCGGAGCTGGTGCAGACCGTGTGCAGGATGGCATGAGAAGGGCTTTTGGCAAGGTCATCGGCATCGCCGCCAGAGTCAGTCCAAACCAGCCGCTCATCACGATAAGGACCAATCCGGCATTCATTAAGGAAGCAATGGCCGCTCTGAAGAAGGCTGCTCCGAAGATGCCTACTCCATGCAAGGTCCGATTTGACAAGATTGATCCAGACCTGAAGAAGAAGCTGGGTTACGGCTCCTAGATTGGATAAATCCGAATCTATTCCATACCTCAATCGCCACAGAGTGACATTTAGGCTTCTTTCTTGAAGACTAGCACATAACGAAATGCATTCCCCATCTTCTTCTCCAATACCAATCCAGCTTCTCTTGCCCATTTGATAACTGTGCGTCTGAGAGGATAGTCTGGGTCTAGAAGCAACTCAGCCTCCGCAAAGACACCTTCGTCAGCCATTAGTCGTTTTATCTGTTCGATTGCTTTTTCAGGGTCTGGAATCTCTGGTATCACTGCAACAGAGAACACTGCATCCGCAATGCCATCATCAAGAGGAATCTGACCCTCGGCATCAGCAAGAACTGGAGTAATGTTCTCTACGCCATCTCGCTTCATTCTGGCCCTCAACTTCTCAAGCATGCCTTCCTGTATGTCGACTGCATAGACTAACCCGTCTGGTTGAACTGCCTTCGCGACTGCCACAGTATACAGACCTGAGCCACATCCCACTTCTACGACTGTCATTCCTGGTTTGGCATCAATAGCATCAACAATCATCGACGGTGGCTGGACTCTATTCCTGTAAGGACCTGCAGCAATCACATTTCCCATAGCAGAAGGCATAGGGAACTTCCAGAAATAGCGTATCGACCTTACGCAGACACAGACCCAGAGAAATAGAAAGAGGAATACTAGAAGAAATATCTCAATTATCCAGTGAACGCCTTCAAACAGGAGATCCAACAAAGTCCGCCTCACTACGTGAATGTGAACCCATCTCTCTATTCAACTGCCGTCCCTATTTCCTTTTCCTCGCCAAATCCCTGACCTTTCTGACAACACCAGTCAGCGTTGAAACCTCACGGCCGGTCATGTAAGCCCTCCCGAGGAGATTTCTGAATACCTGCTTAGCAATGGGCTTCCTGTAGTCCTTGATGTCTAAATTCTCCACCACCTCGTCAAAGAATCCATACACAATCTCTCGTTCCTCCCGTGTCGCAGGTTTCGCCTCGGTTGGTTCTGGAGGTTCAACAATTCCATACTTGTTGAACAGCTCATACAGGGTCACAGCAATAGCATGACTCAGGTTCATACTTGGGTAGTCCTTGGAGGCGGGTATGGTAAATGCAAGGTCACAGAGAGCAATTTCATCGTTTGTCAACCCTGCATCCTCTCTTCCAAACACCAGCGCAACCTGTCCGGGCACGCTGAATGGGTCTGGCAATTCAGGTAGAGGCACGGCTGCACGCGTTACACTATGATTACGACCCACCCTAGCTGTGGCGGCCCAAGAGGCATGCACGTCGCTCAGAGCATCTTCCAGACTGGAGAATATCCTTGCATGTTCAAGAATGTCAACTGCTCGTACTGAGAACATCTGTGCATACTGGTCGTTTCGGGGGTCATCTCCCACAATTCTGAGCTTGTCCACCCCGAAGTTAGCCAAGACTCTTGCAGCGAATCCAACATTCCCGGGAGTCAGTGGGTCTACTATGACTACTGTGATATTCGGGAGTTCGGTCAACTTTGAGCACCAGTCTATCTACTCATTAGCTGCAGGACGTCACCATCTTCAAGAGGATAGTTGAGCCCTACCTGCCTCCGCTTTATCTTATCGTTTGCACGATATATCACAGCCGCTCTAAACCGCTCTACAAATAGCTCCTTGTGCACCTTTGCAGCAGCATCCTCAACGATAGCCCCCTCTGGAAGGACAATTGGCCTGTCCTCCCTCCTCTTGCCTGGTATCTTCGTGTAGACTCTAAGGATGTCCAGATGGTGATACAATGCCCATTGCATTCCATCAAGG
>JBHLQS010000265.1:0-3515 GCA_048883405.1 Candidatus Thorarchaeota archaeon | reverse complement strand
ATGGAGAATCTTGGTGAAGTCATAAAGACTGTTGGAGAAGAGAAGAGGTTTGATTCAATAATTCTTGAAGCCGATCCTCACCACGTCCATCAAGTAGGTACAATATTGGGATTGCTGGATGCAACCGAGTTCTTCTGGAAGATCATGTCTGAAGCTGGTCGACATATTGTGGATAATGAGAACAAACCTGTGCTTGTGGCGATACCAGAGGTAGCCTACGCTGACGCTCGGATGCGGTGCTGGAATGTCTTTGTTGAAGATGGACTCCCTGTTTTCAGGAATATGAGCGAGGCAGTAGGAGCATTATCAAGGGTCTGCCAGTACTATGAAACGAAAGAGAGAAGAAGCGTGGATTAGCTGTGTCTAAGGTCCGCGTCGCACAATCCAAGAAACGAGATCCGCGTCCGTACCATTCTCATTGAGCATAGCATTTCTATATACAGGATTATGCAGCTGGAGCCACACATGTCGCAGGTCATAGTCAAATCCAATAATCTTGAAGGCAGTTTCAATTCCATATGGCTGAAATGCCACAAATGCAAGTGCCATTGTTGCTCCAACAAATGTAAAGAAGAGAACAGTCCAAATAGTGAGTGGGCGACCGTTGCTGAGATCGCTTCCTATGAACATAACTGCAAAGACGAGCAAACAGACAGCTAATGCTGCATAGAAGGTGGAAACTGCTCTGAGTCTCATAATGCCACCGTCTTCAAGATCATGTTCTTCACACACATAGACATGAAAGGTTTTGATATCAGGGGACGGAATCCCAAGCAGTTTCCGATCATAGTGAGCCATTGCTCCACGAGAAAGGAACTTTGTGTTATTATGGGTGGTGACTACTTTGGTAACTCGATTCGTTTCTGAGCCACAGACAGGACACATCTTGGGAAATCTAACTCGAGAAACCCGTACCCTGACAAGCGGGTCCTTGAAAGTTTCTCTCCTTGCCATTTCGCCGCACCCCAGGATTCCAATGACTTGGTTTTCAATTTAGTCTGTCGGAAACGGTAAGTCAGAGATGGAGAATTGGATATGGTCACAACGTGACCGCAGATTTGGGCAGTAGTTCTCAGAACTAGCATATGATGTGACCAGCCATACTACATTCTGAATAGCAATGGCGTTTGCGAAAGACAATAGGAATGAAAGGAAGAAGAAGAGAGTGGATAGAGCCAAGGTCCCTTCTGCCGAGGCTCTTGCGCGTGCTTATTTTGCGAGATGATCACATGCAAGCTGATTGCGAAAATAAACCCACGGGCGTTGAATGCCCTCTAGCTGGAGCTCGAGTCAAGAGCAACATCAATCTGTCCCTAGCATATGTGCTTGCATCGGGGGCAATGTGAGTACATTAAATCCCCTTTCTTCCAGTATGGGACCGGGCCAATCTGAAAATGAACCGCCTGAAGCTGCGAGATGTATCACCCCAATACCGATGAACAACAGAATCCACCCGCCTGATGTCGATCTCAAAGCCTGCATGGGCAAAAGCAGTCTTGATTTGATTCATGCCAGTGGATTTTGCAGTCAGACCACAATCTAAAGCACTGAGAACATCAAATCCATAGGACGTCATCCATATTGGATGAAGAAAGGCAATACCACGAAGGGTCTGCACCTCCAGGTTTTCAAGTTCTGACTTCCTCTGCTTCACAATTGAAGGGATTAGCCGTGATGCTCTAGTGTCTTTCATCCTAGATACATCGAGGAATAGAGTAGGACCGCCTCGTTCTATCTGATCAGCTAGAAGTTCAACCACGCGATCATAGATGCGTTCTTTCGAAGACGCATATTCCTCCTCCTCAGACACATCCGCTAGAATCTTCATTGGATCATCATCCAGGCCTGAGAGTTCAGGCATGCCGAGGGACTCTAGTAGGCCTTTCTGCGCGTCAAACCAATCAACCTTCGATATCTTTGAAAGGACTGATTTCATGCGCTGAAATACAAGAGGCCACCCTTTGTTCTCCACTATCCTGTCATAATCATTCCAAATGACCACGGGTGTTGCAGTCCAAGCTGTCCGGTCTGGGCGCACTGATTGAAACTGAGCCATAATCCGTTCAGGTGTAAGGATATACTTGAGAACACTGTCTGCAGTTAGGACGACACTGGAATCTGAGCGCAAAAGATTGCATGTGAAGACAGGAGTCACGTCTAATGTTCTGAGTCTATTCTCAGTTAGCTCAATCTCTGCAAGATTTGGGCAATTATGCAAGGGCCACAGATCCAAGGCTGAGAGTCTGTTGTCCTCTAAACGGAGTATGCTAAGAGATTCATTGTCCATCAAGGGAACTAAATCCAATGTTTCAAGGAAATTGTGAGATAGATCCAATCGCTCTAACTTGTCGCAATCCTGCAATGGAGTAAGGTCCATTTCACTTGCTGCCCTCATTGAAAGCTCTATTCGCGAAGCATCGCGCCTGTATTTTCTCTCTTCTTGGCGTCCATGAGGGCTGAAGTAACGAATTACGAACTCACTCATTCATATCCAGACCTGTGACTACGCTGATGAATTGCCCGATATATGCGATTCCCCCAAAGAGATTTATGTCCCGATAAATGCCACCTCTGGCTCTCCTTGGGGTGATTTGCATGGCCAGCGAAGAATACAAACCCGGAAATAAGGTGGCATTCGGACTTGGATCTGCGGGCGACCAGATAACATACTTTGCATTCACATTTCTCATATTCACATTTTATTATGCGGTCATTGGCGTGAATGTAAATCTCGTCACAATGGGATTCGTACTCTGGAGTCTTTGGAATGCAGTGAATGATCCTCTGTTGGGTCTCATATCAGACCGTACTAAAACGAGATGGGGACGACGAATTCCTTTCATTGCAGCAGGGTTTATTCCTTTGAGTCTAATGATGATATTCCTCTGGACACCACCATTTGGAAATCTGGAGATGTCTTTCATCTACTTCTTGATAATGATCATGCTCTTTGATGGCTTATTCACCATGACCAGTTTGAACTTGACCTCGCTCTTTCCTGAGATGTGGCTTGAGGAAAAGGAGAGAAACTCGGCAAACAATATCCGCTCAATGTTTACGGTGGTCGGATTGATCATTGCTTTCATCATTCCCACTCTATTCATTTCAGATCTATCAGCAGCCACGGTCCCGGCCGCACAAGTGCTTTCCGAGTATCAGTTCTCTGGTATACTGCTTGCAATCGCAGCTGCGCTCTGCTACGGTATTGCACTGAAGTGGGGCGTTCGGGAAAGAGCAGAATTTAGCGAAGACAGTCAGTCTGTTCCAAGCTGGAGTGAAGCGTTTACGCATACCCTTGGCAACAAGACATTTCAATGGTACTTGGTAACCAACCTCTGTGTCTGGTATGTGTTTGGATTGATTCCAACAATAGTACCACTCTTTGGTCAATTTGTTCTGAACATCGGTGCGGGTGAAACAATTATGCTTGGGCTCCTCCTCGCTGCTGCTTTCATCTCTGCTGGAATATTCGTAAATCTCTGGAAATATCTAATCAATAGATGGGATGATCTTAG
>JBHLQS010000264.1:0-3517 GCA_048883405.1 Candidatus Thorarchaeota archaeon | reverse complement strand
AATGATCCAACTGCGCTCTATGTCATGGCAGGCATGCATCCACTCATGCCATTCCTGCTAGGCCAGCCTCATCCTGAAGGGAAACGCTTGGCTAACGTCCAGAAGTGTATTAGAACCATAGACATTGACGAGGTTGGCGACACAACACATCTCACATTTTTCGAGATGCTAGGAAACTGGAGCCTCAACGACTACTGGAAGAAAGAGGCGATAACATGGAGCTACGAGTTCCTCACGTCCAAGAAATGGCTGGGATTTGCCCCTGAGAAGCTTTCAGTCACTGTGTTTGAGGGTGATGATGATGCGCCAAGGGATGATGAAGCAGTTGAGGTGTGGCGATCCGTGGGCATTCCAGATGAACACATCTACTACCTTCCGAAGGAGGAAAATTGGTGGGGGCCCCCTGGCAAGGTAGGCCCGTGTGGACCATGCACTGAGATGTTCATCGAGGTAGATGAAATTCCAAAGTGTAGCCCTGATTGTAAGCCTGGGTGTCACTGCGGACACTTCGTAGAAGTCTGGAATGATGTCTTCATGGAATACAATCTGAAAGAAGATGGCAGCTACGAGAGATTGGAGCAGAGAAATATTGACACTGGTATGGGACTCGAGAGGACTGTGGCTATGCTACAAGGAGTTCCATCTGTCTTCGATATTGAGCTCTTCATTCCACTTATTGAGAAGATCAAGATGCTCTCAGGAAAAGATGCGATGTCTGAGGACGAAGACCGGCTCACGAAGATAATAGCTGACCATGTTAAGGCAGCTGTCATGATCATGGCGGATGATGCTCAGATTGCCCCTTCAAATGTGGAGCATGGGTATATCGTACGGAGGCTATTGAGAAAAGCGATTCTCAGTGCAGACAAGCTTGGCATTGGAAAGGGATTCATGGAAGCACTTGCGGACATCACAATTGAGATGTATAAGGACGTCTACGAAGAAGTTGAAAGGAATCAAGACTTCATCAAGAAGAACTTGGAGAGAGAGGAAGCCAAATTCCGCAAGACCTTGCGGAAAGCACTTGGTAAATTTGAGCGAATGTTCCAAGAAAATGGGGCAATCACGGGGAAGGACGCGTTCCTTCTATTCACAAGCTTTGGACTCCCTCTTGAGATGACAAGGGACTTGGCTCAAGAGAAGGGTATAGAGATTGACGTCGATGTGTTTCGGAAGGAGTTTGAACATCACAGAGATATATCTAGGACGGCGACTGAGGGGAAGTTCAAAGGCGGCCTTGCGGACCATGGCGAAGAACACACCAAGCTCCATACAGCGACTCATCTGCTGCAAGCAGCGCTGAGAAAGGTACTGGGCGACAGGGTACAGCAGAGTGGTAGCAACATCACAAAGGAGCGGCTTCGATTTGATTTCACATTCGATCGCAAGCTTACCCCAGAAGAGGTGCAGCAAGTAGAGGACTTGGTTAATGGTATTATCAGAGAGGACCTAGAAGTCACAAGGCAGTTCATGCCTTATGATGAGGCAATAGCCCAAGGTGCGATGGCATTTTTCAAGGAAAAGTATGGAGACACAGTTTCTGTGTATTCTGTGGGCGATTTTAGCATGGAGCTCTGTGGCGGACCGCATGTCGAACGAACTGGCATACTCGGCAATTTCAAGATTACCAAGCAAAAGAAGATTGGCGCAGGAATCATGCGAATCCGTGCAGTTCTTGAGCCTGTTGACGCATCCTAATGACTGAAAGAGAGTGAAATACCAGAACGGCTCCAAGCGCAATGCCCATATTGCCTCGCTACGAAAGAAGCAACAAAGAGGGATTTTTGAGTCCCTTTGTTCTCCCAAGATGGAGCGCATTATTCAAACCGAGTGGAAGAAAATGGGAACGTTTTCGAAGATTTTTGGCCTTGGAGATAAGGACCTACAAAAGCAGGCTGATGAGCTTCTCCTGAAACTAAGCAAAGCATTGCAATCGGCTAGTGCAAAACTGCATGTCTGTACGGATGACTGGGAAGACGGCAAGATGAAGCATCTTGACGAATTGCAGGATGAAATCATCAAACTTGAGAGAGAAGCAGACTCAGTCAAAGAGGAGCTGTATGAGAAGATATTCTCCAAGCGAGCCTATCTCCCTCAGCAGACCCAGGAACGATACCAACTTGTCCAGCACATGGACAGTGTAGTGGATGCCGCCGAGGAGGCAGTCAGGATGATGCTTGTAGGAAGAAACTACAAGCCACCTGAGGAGTTAAGAGATATTGCAGAAAGGAGCTGGATTTGTACAGACCTCCTTCAGGACGCAGTCAAATATCTCTTCACAGATTTCAAGAAATCTGTTGAATATACTATGAAAATCGACAGAGTTAGGGAGGAGGCAAGAGACCTCCACTTCAAACTGCTCGAGAATCTGTTCAATGACAAGAAGCACACAGCAAAGGAAGTCAGCATGTTTCGCGCAGTATCAGAAAGGCTGATTCTTGTAGCTGTTCGGTCCGAGAACACTGGAGATTTCATCCGCACGATAGTGCTGAAGTACTCATAATGAAGGAGACCCCAGGAATTGGAGCCAGTCCTACTAGGTGTATTGCTCATCATCAGCTTCCTTGTTGCTTTTGCCATTGGAAGTAATGACGAAGCAATGGCACCGGCTGTTGGGGCGAAAGTCTTCACGGTCAACATAGCTGTTGCCATTGGCGGCTTAATAACCATGTTAGGGGCAGTCACTATGGGCGGCAATGTGTCTGAGAAAGTTGGCTCTGACTTGGTCAGGGGCCTGACACTTTCCCCAGAGATGGTGTTTGCCATTCTGATATCAATGGCTATTTGGCTATTGATAGCATCCGCAACTAAAGGACTTCCAATTAGCACGACACAGTGTATAGTAGGGTCTGTGATTGGTGTAGCCACATTCGCGCCCGTAATGGGATATGTCGGATGGGGTGCTGAGGCGGTAGACTGGTTTGTTGTACTGGAGGTATTTGCAGGATGGATAATCTCGCCAGTAATTGGTTTCTTCATCGCTGCAGCAGTCTTTGCGATGGTAAGACGCATCCAGAAAAGAGCAGAAGGACTATCTGACTTCGAGAAACAGGAGAGGATTGCTTCTTACGGTCTAGCAGCCTTTTTGATATGGACTGCCTTGAGTAGGGGAGGGAATGACGTAGCCAATGCTATAGCCCCTATTGTAGTGCTTCCCGATTTCCAAGGCACGATCGAGTTTGGGATCATTATTCTACCCACAGTGTTGTTACCATTACTCATTGGTGGTTTTGGTATGGCTCTGGGACTAATCATAGTTGGTAGAAAGGTGATTAGAACACTTGCGACTGAAGTTGTGACTCTTTCTCCTTCTTCAGCACTCGCTGCGAGTATTTCTGTGGCATTGATAATGTTTGTAGGAACTCTTCTTGGATTGCCTCTTAGTGGAACCCATGTCCTTGTTGCAGCGCTAATTGCGGTAGGGTGGGTGTCAGAAACGCCTGTTCAGATGAAACAAGTAAAGGACATTCTGATATCGTGGATTATTACCGTACCAATCTCGGCAATTCTTGGAATG
>JBHLQS010000263.1:0-3521 GCA_048883405.1 Candidatus Thorarchaeota archaeon | reverse complement strand
CCCTCCTTAACCCGATAGATGTACTTGCAGCCTACTTCGCATCCATGACATGCTTCTTGTGCAACTCTGTACTTCTTCGCAATAATCTCTGGGCCTATGTCATCTGCATCCTCGTAGAATCCTGTCCAATGGTTCTTTGTTGGCAGTCTTCCAATCTCGTTTATTATCGCTACAAGATCTGTCGTCCCGTATTTCCTGAGTGATGAAAGGGATTCTGTCCAGATTGGATCGCAGACTCTCTGCATCTCAATCTCATTGGCCTCGAGATACTTATCCATATCATGAGCCTCAAGGCCTAGTGAACCAGAGGCTGCTATTGCTTTCACATTCTTTGAGGCCAATACCGTGCCGAGACCTGCCCTTCCCGCCGCCCTATAACGGTCCACTATGATGCTTGAGTAAAGAACACCATTCTCTCCAGCAGGTCCAATTATGCCTGTCTTGATATCTGGATCTCTATGCTCCTCACGAATCATATCCATGGTCACATCTGTTTCTCGGCCCCAAAGATGGCTAGCATCAAGCAGCTCCGCTTCTCCATCTCTCAGAAAGAGATAGACCGGTTTTGGTGAACGACCCTTGAAAATCACAAAGTCATATCCAGCGTATTTGATCTCAGGCCCTAAGAAACCACCCACGTGGGATTCGGCCCAGACGCCAGTCAAGGGCCCTCTGGTGGCAAACATCATCCTGCCAGAAGGCGAAAACATCACACCAGTCAAAGGGCCTGTTCCGACAACCAATACATTATCTGGGGACAGTGGGTCTGTTTCTGGACCTGTCTCTTCCCAGAGGATTCTGGCTGCCACGCCAGTGCCCCCTAGATACAGTCTTGCCCATTCCTTCTCCATCTCGCGCTTGTGTACTTTGCCCTTGGTGAGATCAATCTCTGCATAGTACCCTGCGTACCCCTTGTAGGGAAATGTCATGGTTCAGCCTCCTGCTCTTCAAGACTGTATAAGGGTGATAAGACGCTAATTCCTCTGGCACGGCTCCTGAGAACGTCTGATTCTACGCTTAGGAACTCTATGGCTCCGTAGTCACATGCTTTGACACAGGCTGGGTTGCCCCAGCACAGGTCGCATTTCACAGCCTTTCTGGTCACTGAATCAATCTCGATGCCGCCATAGACACATGCCGTAACGCAGTTTCCGCATCCTATGCAGTCCTCACTGTGCACATAGAGTGTGCCATGTTCGTTTCTCACTATTGCACCGGTTGGACATGCATCTACACATAGTGCGTCGTCACACTGCAGACAGACCATCGGTACGATGATGCCTTCCGCCTCATTCTTCAGAATCGTAATCCGTGACCTTGCAGGATTGAATGTCTTGGTCTTCGCAGTCGAGCAGGCTAGTTCGCAGTTCCTGCAGCCTGTGCATTTGTCAACATCAATCGCGAGTAAGCTCTTCAAGTTGTATGAACTCTCCGTTCTCTCTCGTGTGGCCCTCTTCTCGGAGGCAGTTTGCACTTTAAGTTGTTGCCATTCTGGAAGTCTGTTTTATCTATCCAAATAATGCTCAAGTATTGTGGATTGAAGTACTGAAACCATTCCGGTGCAGGTATAAGGAGCTTTGATGACCTGCAAAATAGCCGGAAGTTGTGTGGAATACAAGGGTGCCAATACTACCTGTGATTCGGAACTGTGAACGCAATGGACAAAGTACGGAAACGTTTCAGAGAAGCAGCAGATGATATGCTCATCCCAGTTCTTGAATTTGATACAGACCTTGAGATTAGATATATGAATCCCAAGGCACTAGAGCTTTTCAAGATGGAGATGAAAGATGTATACAATGGGATACACCTTGACACGCTTGTCGCGGAAGAGCAGGTGGATCTTGTTCATCGAGGGCTCGTGCAACTTGAAGCCGGCGAGAAACCCACATCATTGAGCTTACGTGTTGTCAGAAAGGACAATGTGCAGGTTCCAACTCAGATCTACTCTGATAAGATAGAACACGACGGCAAAGTAATCGGATTTATCGCGTACATAGTTGATTTGTCAAGGCGCGTCGCCTTTGAGGAGAAGATCGAGGAGCAAAAAGACCTTCTTGAGTATATAGTGGAGTACTCGACCTTCAGTGGTATTGCTATTATCGATGACAAATATAGACTGGAATATGTGAACGATAAACTGTGCGACATTGTTGGGATAAGGAGAGCGGAACTCATCGGACTCGATTTCCGTAGCCTTGTTCATCCTGACAGTCTAGAATTAGTTTCTGACCGATACCGGAGGAGACAACTTGGAGAAGAGGTACCGCCCTCCTACGAGTTCAAAATAAGAAGAGGAGATGGTAGTGCCAGAGACGTTCGAATTCATGTGACAACAATAACAGGTAAGGACGGTGCAACCAAGTCTATCACGCAGGTAATGGACATAACGGAGCAAAAAGCTGATAGACGACGCCTTGAGGAGTCGGAGCATAACTATCGGCGACTGGTAGAGACCATGACCGCAGGGATGGGAATTGATAATGAGGACGGCATAATTGTATACACGAATGATGCTCTCAATGAGATGCTCGGATATGACGAGAACGAGCTAATTGGTAAACACGGGCGAACAATACATCATGATGTGACTGAGGAGAAGTACAAGACACGAGCCGATGCAAGAAGAAGGGGTGAGGTAGAACACTACGAAACAACTCTTGTGTCAAAATCCGGAGAACTAATTCAGGCCATGGCATCAGCTGGACCTATCCGCGACCCTGAAGGGAATTACACAGGGAGTTTCGCCATATTTACTGACGTGTCAGCCCTAAAGGCTGCAGAGAATGAATCAAGATTCCTGCTAGACCTGCTCATGCATGACGTCGGCAATCAGATGCAACTTATCTTGGCTGGAGGCGACTTCCTATCTCGAGAATCTACTCCTGAAGAGATAGTGCGAGCCAAGCAATATGTCCTCGATGGAGCCCACAGATGTCTGACCTTGATTGGGAAGGTGAGAAGGGCGGAGGAAACAAAAGCCGACCCTGTGGTTGCAACAGACCTGGTGAAGGTGTTGGAAGGGGAGATTGAGCTACTCACTAGTCAATACAATATAACTCCAAACCTCACTGGGATCCCGAGAAAGGTAAAGGTGTTTGCGGATGGAGCTCTCTCACAGCTTCTCTGGAATCTGATAGAGAATGGCGTTAGACACAACAAAGGGGACGACCCGCAGATTTGGATAAGTGGAAAGATTAGCCATGACGCGTTCAAGCTAATCGTTGCAGATAATGGACCCGGTCTGAATGTTTCCAAGAAACAAGCATTGTTTGATGCAGGACGCAGATATGGAGGGGTAGGATTACATCTTGTGCGTCGACTAGCAGAGAAGTACGGTGCCAAGTTGGATGTGCATGACCGAGTGAAGGGTCAGCCTGAAAAGGGACTGGAAGTATCTATTGAGTTTCGACTCGCCGAATAGACTATTGCTGACCGCAATCATTATGTCGTACGCTCTATCTGATTAGAGCCGGAGGCGTAAGCATGTCAGTGGACTCGATTCTGATAAAGAACGGATA
>JBHLQS010000262.1:0-3522 GCA_048883405.1 Candidatus Thorarchaeota archaeon | reverse complement strand
TCGCGAAGACTCTCAATCTCGGCAAGGGGTGATGCAGGACACAGGTAACAACCCATTCTATGGTAGCCTTTATTGTACATATGATTGAACGGCTCTTCTTCTCTGAATATATAGAGCCAAACCTCTAATGCGTTCCACCTCTGAATCGGGTTTGCAGACGTTTGTCCAGGAACCCAAGGATTTCTTGAAACTCTTGGCTCCTGCGAACGCTGAAAAGACTCGAGTTTCCTCTGACCCATGAAGCTTAGCGTATCGCCCCCAATCTCCTCGCTGATTGCCATCGCTGCAGGACCAAGCTTGAGGACTTTGCAGCACCAACGGAAATCCCTTGCGGGGGGTCCAAAGGTTTCTATAGACTCCCAGAATTGCTCACCTGCTTCCTTAGTGACGACAGTTGCATGATGTCTGTCCGCAAAGGCATTCACATATTCTACTGTTTCGGGAAGCTCAAGCCCAGTGTCCATGAAGAACAGAGGCGGACTCTCATTCAGAGCCTTTTTCACAAGAAGATACGTGGCTAGAGAGTCTTTGCCCCCACTGAACCCAACAACCACAGGCAAGTTGTATTTCTCAACGGTTCGCTTTATGAAGGAAATTGCCTCGAGTTCTATCGCGTCAATGTCGCTGGAACTAGATTGTACAGCATCATCCCAAGAAGCCGTCGTGTGATTGATGGATGGCGGCTTTGGATCATCCACCTGCCGGATTTTGACTGCAAACCCTTTCGTTTCGCTGGCCATCTCCTTGCCACTCATTCTCGCGATTCCAACACCTATCGCGGCTCCATTCGAATCAGCTATCCAGACTTCATCACCGACCTCAATGGCTGAGTCGCATCCAGCCACTCCTGGAAGCATCAGGTTCGCACCGCTTTTCAGATACTGCAAGACTCCATCATGGCATGAGACCCATTTCTGCTTGCTATGTTCTGCGATTCTTCGTCCTCCTTCCAGAGAGAGAAGGAAGGTGTAGCCCCTCTGAGGGATGTCATAACGATGCCGACCGATGATATGGCCATCCACAACATACTCAAACATTGCATCTAGTGAGGGAACTTTGTTGATCACTATGGTCTTGTCTGCTGGCAAGACTTTCTGGCCTACCCCTTCACCAAACTGCCTGTCAATAGTAGATATTGCGGACCGCAGATGCCCCTCCATTGCTGGATATGGGTCTCCAGGTGGTGATATCTCCACTTTTCTTGGCTCTTGACCACAGACTCCACAACTGGTCTCAGCTGGCTTTGGTACATTGCACACATCACACCAGTAAAGCCGAATCTTGGTGAGAAATGGTGCATGAGACCTTCTGAACTTTCTGCGGCCTTGTTTCTTTCGAGGCAGTTGCAGTCAACTCCGCTTTCTGGTGCTGCATCTAGACGCCCATTTTCAGCTTTTTGATGCGGTCTTTGGTGGGACGACCCTCTTTGTCCCAGCCCCTAAGGGAATAGTACTCGGTGAGCATCGGCTCCAAATGAACTACGCGATCTCTGGAGTTACCCTCTGGAAGTGGACTGAAGAATCGAGGAGGCAATTGGTCATCCTTAGTTGTTAGGCCTTCACGGTTGTTGAACATGCGCTCTAGATTATAGATGCGTTCGCCAATTTCAAGGATATCATGCCCGCTCACAGGGAGCCCCGTGCCGGCGGCAAGGAACTCTGCATAATCATCTACCGTCCAGGCAAAGTTTGTGAAGCGACAGAGAATCATCGAGTCCATAACAGCAGAGAGGTTCTGATAGAGAATGACAAGGTCGGCCTTCCCTTTTGGGCTATCTCGGTCAACCCTGACCGGACTCCCAAGAATCTCAGGACCAATGAGGTATGACCTCAGGTGACAGCCGCCTCTATTGGAAGTGGCATATCCGAGAGCATGACCTTGAGCCCCCCGAGGATCGTAGGCAGGTAGCTCCAGACCCTTAGCATGCATTGCTAGCTCCGGAGCGCCATGCTTCTCTGCAAAGGCGCGACTTCCCTCCCCTAACTCAGCTCCAAGACCGCGGGCATGTCCCATGTCGCGTATTAGCTCAATGAGACCCTCTGTGTTTCCAAACCTAAGTGGTGCATCGATTTTGCCTCTCTGACACAGTTCCATGGCACATCCTATTGTAGCACCCACCGAAATCGTGTCAAGTCCAAGCAGATTGCACTCATGATTTGCCAGAGTGATCCATTCTAAGTCGTTTATTCCACACTGCGGTCCAAAGGCCCATATGGTTTCGTACTCAGGACCCCCAACCTCCTGGTCACCCACCCGGCTTATGCGACCACATCCAATGGGACAGCCATAGCAGTTGTACCTTCTAACAAGCAGTCTCTCAATGAGTTTCTCTCCAGAAACCCCCACTGCATCATTGAACGTCCCTTCCTGGAAATTATGGGTGGGTAGCATACCAAACTCATTGGTCACATTAACAAGAACTGATGTCCCATAGATAGGAAGCGACTTGTCTGTCACCGCGTTCTTCTTGATAAGCCGTCTTGCCCGCTTGACAGCCTCCGTCAGTCTGGCCTTATCATCTATTCCAACGTTTCCAGTACCTTTCACAACTATAGCCTTCAGGTGCTTCGAGCCCATCACGGCCCCCACCCCACCACGACCTGCAGCTCTATGCTTGTCCGTCATAATGGCCGCTAGATTGACTTTGTTCTCTCCCCCTGGACCAATACATGCCACCTGTGCCTTGGGATCTGTTTCTTCTAGAAGCATTTCTGTGGTTTCATACACATCTTTGCCCCATACCTCCGAGGCATCACGGATTTCGACCTGTTCATCGTTAATCCAGAGATACACTGGTTCAGTGGCGGCTCCTTCAAAAATAATCGCGGCATAGCCTGCACGACGCAGCTGTGCACCAATATAGCCTCCAACATTCGAATCGAATATTGTGCCAGTGAGAGGCGATTTTGTAATTACCTCGAGCCTGCCTGCAGTAGGAACAGGCATTGCAGTGAGGGGCCCGATAGCGAACACTAGGAGGTTCTCAGGGGAGAGTGCATCTATTCCTGGGGATAGCGTGTCGTAGAGAATCTTCACGCCTAGACCTCTACCTCCGAGGTAGTTCCGATACAGGTCTTTTGGAATTGACTCAGGGGTGATCTTTGACTCTGAAAGGGAAACTCGAAGAATCTTGGAATCAATATATGACATGGGTGAATCCGACATCAGTCATTTCTCCTAATCATTGAACACATTTGCGGCTTTGTTTGGACACACCAAACAACGCTCCTTGTACCAGACGTAGACCTCCTTTGGTTGCTTGGCAAGGTTGGCCTGACGACTGGGACAGTCCCAGCATGGTCTGTCTTCCTGCATCCAGCTGTCACTATATTGCGCCCATCGGAAATCTTCAACAATAGCAACACCGGCACTAGTTCCTAGTCTGTCCGCACCTGCATCGAGCATCTTAATCGCGTCTTTGAAGCTCCGAATACCCCCCGCAGCTTTTACGCCCATATCCTTGCCTACAGTTTCTCTCATCAACCGTACATCATATGGAGTCGCACCCATAGGACCAAAGCC
>JBHLQS010000261.1:0-3536 GCA_048883405.1 Candidatus Thorarchaeota archaeon | reverse complement strand
GGAAATAGCATTATATCTATTGATGCAAAGATGTGGGGTATTAGGACTGGAAAGTCATCAGCATTGAAGATAGCAGCAGAGAAACAGAAAGAGAGAACGAAAAGACTATGTGGCATGATTTCGCGTTTGGCAGGAAAATTGAGTGGTCTGGCCGCGGGACGATACATATTGAAGCCAGTTTTGGTGACTTGGATGGTAGAAGAGGTCGTCTTCCATGAAGGTGTCCCTATTGTCCCGGTCCTCTTACTGAATTCGTTTCTACAAGACTTACCCATATATGAGGACATGATTGCGACATCCTCCTGTGTTTATGAGGAGTAGAGAGTTGCTTTGTCAAACGCGGATGGTTCACCTTTAAATTGAAAAACGTGTCACGCCAGATGACCTCTCCAGAAGGAGTGATGACTTTGGCCCTATTCGGGATTGTATATCACGAGAATGTGAATAATTGGGCTACTGCAAGCCTCATGGAAGCCATCAAGGAGAAGGGGCATATCCCTAAGCCGTTCCGCCTCCCTGATGTGACTGCGGAACTGCCTCACAGGTTTACACACCTAGAAGAAGATATATCCGATATGGACGGTGTGATGGTCAGAACTGTTGGCTTCGGAAACGGTGACCAAATCACTTTCAGGATAAGCCTGCTTGAACACTTTGAAGATGCAGGCATCTATGTGATGAATCCAGCTTATTCATTCAGAAGAGCCAAAGACAAGTATGCTACACTTACTGCACTTCACAAAGCTGGCATCAAGGTGCCAAGAACCTTCATTGGAGAGAATTTGGAAGCCGCAATTGATTTTGCCGATGAGGTTGGTGATGTAGTAATCAAGCCATTGATTGGAGCAAGAGGTCTAGGATCAATCCGAGCACAGAACAGGGAACTGAACTACAGGGCGATGAAGTTCATTCATCAGTTGGGGCAAGTCCTGTATGTGCAGGAAATGATACCAAAGCCAAATCGGGATATTCGAGCGTTTGTGATAGGGAACCAATTGATTGGAGCAATGTACAGGTACCTTCCTGAAGAGCAAAGCGATGAATGGAGAACTAATGTTCATGGAGGCGGGCGGGCGGAGTTTGCGGAGCTTGATTTGGAGTATAGAGAGTGTGCCATAAAGGCTGCAGAAACATTGAAGCTGGACTACACTGGCGTGGATATACTGGAATCACCTGATGGTCCGTGCGTTATTGAAGCAAATGCAGCACCATCATGGAGTGCATTGTCTCGAGTAACTGGAAAGGACATTGCAGACCTCATAGTTGACAGGCTGATTAAGCAGACGAGGGTATAGTGCGAAGGAACTACTCATTGCCTATTGAGCTAAGAGCTGCTTCAACCTCTTCCAATGAGAGAGACCTGAAGATTCTTTCCTCAACATCTATCTTTCCGATCTCTACAACGCGAGGTCGTTTTTCAGGTTCAAGCCCAGCTAATTCGCTGCTTTTCAAAAGCCCTCTAAGGGCCAGATTGGTTGCTTCGTCAAGAGAGAGCTCCGCGCCTTCTTTGAGATTCTCCTTGAAGAATTCACGAACATCATCAGCCTCTCGACCAATAGCCGCGGCCTTCCAGCCCCAGAATGATCCAGAGGGGTCCGTTGTATATAGCTGAGGACCGTCGTGGTCAACACCGCCGACTAAGAGGGACACGCCAAATGGGCGGACTCCTCCGTATTGAGTATGAAGCTGTTTTGTGTCACAAATGTTGACTACGAGTGATTGTATCGAGATGGGTTCATCATAGCTCAGACGGTTGACTTGAGCTTGCACTCGCGCTTGGTCGATAAGCTTCCTAGCATCAGCATGCAAACCAGCGATAGCAGTCCCAACATGGTCATCGATGAGTAGGATTTTCTTGAGTGTATCAAGATCAACCAAAATGTGAGGGGAGCGTTTCTCCCCTGCTAGGACTACACCATCAGTGGCCTTGACTCCAACTGCCAGAGGCCCGTGACGAACAGCCTCAGTTGCATACTCGACCTGATATAAGCGGCCTTCAGGACTAAACACCGTAATCGCTCGGTCATAGCCCATACTCTGTGTGGGACCAAACATGCTATGATAAACACTCCACTATTGTGAGACCCAAAACTGAAGGGGTCAAACTAATCTCACTTGAGAGGCGTTTAAAAGCTTGTCTGTGTGTTTGTTCTTGGATTCCCTCGTGGAAGGCCTATCGCCACTCGAGTCGCACCTCGATTCTGTCAGACCAGTCGTGCGTTGCCGACTCGAGTTCGGAAATATCAGGGACTTCAAGATGGGATTTTTCTGATTGCCTAACGCCTGAGGATGCCACATAGTTTTGGACCACATACTCGCCACTGAATCCCAATTCATCAAGCTCATGAACGATATCTCTGATATCGTCAGATGAGAGCAGACTTCCTGTGAACGTTGTACGAGGCCAGAATTCCACGTCGGAAGAGATCAAGAGATTCATCGAATTCAGGACCCTAGACCATGGATTTGCTACAGTTCTGCTTACGCGCGTATAGATGGCAGGGGGGGCTTTTATGTCAAACCAGACTGAGTCCAAAAATGGAAGGCATTTCTCAAGGATGGAGGGGACCGAGCCCTGTGTGTTCAGATTTACATGCAGACCAGTGGACTTCAAAACCTTGAGCAGATCGGGCAGGTCTTGATGGATTGTGGGTTCGCCTCCGGTCACACAGAACCCATCTACAAGATTCCCAGTGGAGTTCTCGAATATCTCTTCAACAGACATCTCAGTCCCAGAGTCGAGAGGTATTATGTCGGCGTTTTGACAATAGGGGCAATCGAAATTACAGCCACTGGTGAAAATGACTGTTACGGGTATTCCTGGGACATCTACCAAGCTGATGTCAATTATCGACGCAATTCGCATAAGATATGTCCAGCCTCAACTGTCGATTACGCATGATGGATATAACTTCCCCTGTAGACCAGCGAATATTCAGGAGAGAACACTTGCTCTTTTCTAGTAAGACTGTTCGAATAAGAGCATAATAGCTCGAAATCTCGAAGGACGTTACTATAACCTTTAAGAGGAACTAATAGGTCATCATAGACGGGACGTGTGCAATGGCGAGTCGGAGTATTAGCAGAAAGGCAATTATTCAGAGTACTCTCTTTCACATTCAACTAAAACAGTGTCAGTATATTGATGACTTTCCTGAGGCTGTGGCGGATGTCTTTGAGAAGAATGTCTTTCGAGGCAGATTGAAAAAGTACCAGGATCTGAAGAGGAAGCTATACCGCATTAAGACCAGTTTCTTTGATGTAAATAGGGACATTAAGAAGAAGGACTTCTTTGAATCGCTCTATGATAGAATCAAGCGTCGAGTCAGTTAGATTCGCGAGTAATGGAACTAGATGTCTAATTCATGCAGAGAGATAATGAATTTTGCACCATGACTCGGTTTTCCTTTCACACGGTCTTGAACTTCGATTGATCCACCATATTTACGAACCATCTGAGCCACAAGAGTCAGACCCACACCGCCAGAGTGTTTTCGCTTCCCGAAGATCGTCTTCTTCCGGGCACTGCTTATGCC
>JBHLQS010000260.1:0-3538 GCA_048883405.1 Candidatus Thorarchaeota archaeon | reverse complement strand
GAGTCTGTTTCTGGAATCAGACTTGGTGCTGACAGCCTAGGGGCAAAGGGAAAGCCAGCGGAAGATGTTGGTTCTGAGTGCGCGAACAATCTTCTCAAGGAACTGTCTACAGGGATGGCTGTCGACTCACATCTCTGTGACATGCTGATTCCGTATATGGCTCTGGCTGACGGAGTGAGTAGGATTGGAGTGACTGAAATCACATCTCATCTCAAGACCAATATCTGGGCCGCTAGGAAACTCTTGGATGCAGATGTATCCTTACAGGGAGAATTGGGTAAACCAGGCAAATTAGTTGTCAGTGGGACCGGACTCGCTCTGTGAGATACCTGAAAGAAACGCCTGAATTGATTCCTTTGTAGACTGTATGTCCACCTCTTCGAGGGCGGCTGTCATCAACTCGTTAACACCAATTCCCTCTGTCGCCACAATCTCATGGACACCCTGAATCAACTGCCTTGCCTTGTTCAGTTGCTCTGGTGGAGTGATGTCTATCTTATTGAAAACCACAAGAAGAGGATTGAGAGGAAACATCTTGCGGACCTCTTTGTGAAGGTTCAGTTGGTCCTCAAGCTTCCAGCCGCATGCCTCAGAAGGATCAATCATGAAGATGATGACATGCGCGAGGTACTTCAGAGCTGCAATTCCCTGTTTCTCAATCTCGTTTCGTTCTGACATAGGTCTATCAAGAATACCCGGGGTGTCGATGATCTGAACGCTTTGGCTTCCGACTGTCAGATGCCCAATAATCACATTCTTTGTTGTGAAGGGATAGTGTGCAATCTCAGGTTCCGCAGTGGAAACCGCCTTCACAAGAGTGGACTTGCCAACATTTGGAAAACCGGCACAGACAATGGTCGGTTCGTCTGGCGCGACTCCAGGAAGACGAGCCATCTTCATCTTTGCCTCAATAATGAAGTCCAGATTGGGCGCCGTTGCTCGTAGAATAGACGAGATCCGCCCCTTTGCAGCTCTGCGCGTCTTCTTCATCTGCCGAAAGTCGTCGGCAAGCTTCAATGCTTGGATATGGTTGTTTGTGATGTCGTCGATGGGAGGAATGCAATTATAGACTGCACCAAGGGCTTGCTTCAGTCTATCGATGCCGACTAGAATCTCAGCCAGTTCGTAGTAGAATGGATGAAGTCGGTCTATAGTAGGAAAGTCCTCTACTGCGTTCTTCAGCTTCATCTTGACCTGTTTTGTGAACTCTTGAAGGCGAGATATCTCTCTGATGCGAGTGCGCTCCACCCGCTTTAGTCTAAGAGAGCTTTTCATACTGAGTCTTGTTGACTTCCTATGGGCGAAGTCTATAATCTCCTCTGCAGTCATGATTGTTGGGACTCTTACAAAGGGATTCAACCATTTCATGTCCAATTACCGTTTCCCTAAAGCTGGTGTCCGTACAAAAGGAACAGGTCAAAACGTTTTAAACAGAACCTTCCTGACCCTAATCTGGGACGTGTGTCCCGACGGAGGTCTTGTATTAATGTCACTTCCTACTGGTGCAACTGTTGTCGGAATAAAATGCAGCGATGGTGCCGTGGTCGCTACTGACTCATTGATAAGCTGGGGCACCTTCATTCTCACAGATCAAGGTGTCAAGGCGTTCAAGCTGACTGATTCCATAGTCTTGGCCTCTGCTGGACTAACGTCAGACTATCAAATGCTTGTGAACAGACTTCAGGCCTATATCAAGCTCTACGAGCTGAATCAGAAGAAGACCATCAGCGTGAAAGCCCTCTCCAAGATGATCTCAAATACCCTGTATCAGCAGAAGATGGCGCCACTCTATGTACAGACAGTTATTGTCGGCGTTGACGAAGGTGGTCCCGCACTCTACACCCTTGACATGGGTGGTTCGCTCATTCCAGATGAGTATACAGCTACAGGGAGTGGCACACAGACAGCCTATGGTGTCCTTGAGAAAGACTACAAAGAGGGTCTGACAGTCAAGGAAGCCGAGAAGATTGCGGTCGACGCCGTGAAAGCAGGAATTGCCAGAGATGCACAGTCTGGTGGAGCCATACGCGTAATGACAGTGACCAAGGATGGGGTCACTGAACAGGTCTTTGACAACTAGTGCGTGTGCATTGTTTGGCATCTAATCATTTGATATTCCGTACACATTCCTCTTCACGCTATAGCGTAGCAGCCCTTCTTGGGTCAATAGAAACAGACCATCGGTTGACTGATCTTGAGATGAGTGCTCCTCTGGAGCTCTCAGACAACATGATTCAACGGGAAATTGAGCGGGGACTGGTCATCATTGCCCAATCAGTCCTGAGTACCCAGATAGACCGTGTTTATCATGAAACTAGGAGGATAAGGGACAGATTTGGCGATTCCGTGGTACTCATCGGAGGCGGGCCTCATGCAAGTGCAAGGCCCAAGGAATTGCTAGGAGCAGGATTTGATTTCGTCGTGATTGGGGAAGGAGAGAAGGTGTTCAGAGAATTGCTGTACTGCCTGATTAACGATTATGAGCCAACGAAAATAGACGGCGTGGTCATAGAAGAGGATGTTTCCGTCCCAAGGCCAACAGACCGACCCAAGATTTCACTTGATGATTTCCCTCCATTTGCTCTAGGTATGAATATCTTGGGACCAGTAGAAGTGACTCGGGGGTGTCCCTTTGCATGCAAATTCTGCTGTACGCCGTTCCTGAGCGGTGGAGGCGTGAGACACAGATCCGTGGAGTCAGTGGTCTATTGGCTCGAGCAGGCGGTTAGAAGAAGAGGCTTCAGGAGAACATGGTTTCTATCCCCTAATGCCTTATCATATGGGGGGAAAGGACGCAATGTGGTGCCCAACAAGCTAGAACATCTGCTAAAGGAAGCCACATCGGTGGAAGGACTTGAGGAAGTGTTCTTCGGAGCATTTCCATCTGAGGTGAGACCTGAGTTTGTCACCAAGAGAGTCCTGGAGATGATGCGGACCTACGTGGCGAATGATACGCTTCAGATTGGACTTCAGTCGGCCAGCGACAGAGTTCTCGAATATAGCAATCGCCATCATACCGTAAGGGAAGGGCTAGACGCAGTCGAGATTGCGCTTGATTGTGGTTTCACACCGCACGTCGACATGATATTTGGACTTCCAAGCGAAACAAGAAAGGAACTGCAGGATAGCATCGATATGTGTGAGATGCTTTCAGAAATGGGTGCAAAGGTGCATGGTCATGTCTTCATGCCATTGCCAGGAAGTGCTTTCGAAAATATGCCACCTGGAAGACTGGATCGGGATAGTAGGAGTACACTTGGGGAGCTCTCTAGAAGAGGTGTATTGACTGGGTCATGGAGCAGTCAAGAGGCTTTGGCAGCAAGATTGGCTTCGCCTGAGTGACGCAACGGCTATTGCCAAACCCTCATAAGACTGACCCTCGGACTCTGCCCGAGTGTACCTTGATTTCTGAAATGCCTACTGAATTGCGAGAGAGGCTCAAAAGGCAGGGGTATCATCTTCTAGGGGAGCGTGGAGCATTCAAGGCATGTCAATGGCAGAGAAAGAGTCTGGTGCATGGAGATGTCTGCTATAAGCA
>JBHLQS010000259.1:0-3539 GCA_048883405.1 Candidatus Thorarchaeota archaeon | reverse complement strand
CATGATGTGAACCTCATGGTATCACATGTACTTCTTGTAATACAATCACCGGGATGCCTACTAATAAGTAGTGTGGTGGATTCTGAGGTTGACACTTCCAAGACACAACCTTTTTGAACAGAATGAATAGGCATGAATGCACGGCCGGGCATGACCCGTCAATCACACAGGAGAATCCTCGAATGGATGTCGATCGAATACGGCACGTCCTCACCTCTCTGATGATACTCAGTTTTCTAATCTTCGGAGGTTTAGCAGCAATAATCCTAATCGCAGACGCGGAGCTAACAAGCCCAACAGTCGCTCTCCCCTTCGCATTCTTGTTTATCTCCCTTACGACGCTCATCACAACTGGACAGATAAACGACAGACCCCGATTGGTTAAGAAGTACCTCCGGGACTGGTTGATTATCTGCGCTTTTGCCATTCTTGTCAGTGCCCTAGTCATTACATTTGCATGATGTGCATCACAAGAGTTTTAGGACATCATTATAGCACGACTGACCATACCAATCTCATCCGTCGAAGTGAAAATCAATGAGCAAGATTCTACCTGGAACAAAGACGACTCGCATGGAGCTTCTGCGACTGAAAAACAGGATGAGACTCGCAGAACGCGGTCATAATCTTCTCAAAGAGAAACGCGACTCACTAATCATGGAGTTCTTCAACTCAATTGAAGAGATCAAGAAGACTCGGGAGGAGGTGGAAGTGGCCCTTGCTTCAGCATTCTCCGCACTAACAAAGACAAAGATGGTCATGGGTCCAGCTGAGGTCGTTGAGTTTGCCAATGCAAGCAAGGTCCAAGCCAATCTGAGAATCTCTACAAGATCTATGATGGGTGTAGTAGTTCCAGTACTATCAGTGGAACAACTCATTCCTGAGCTTCCATATTCACTTCCAGATTCCAGCGTCCAGCTCGATGTCATGTCAGCCAAGTTTAACGAGGCTATAAAAGCTGTAGTACGCCTTGCTGAGATTGACTCAACGGTCAAACGACTAGCAATCGAAATTGAACGAACCAAGAGACGTGTTTCCGCTCTTGAAACTATTGTGATTCCTAGACTAGATGCAACTGCCCGATATGTAAAACAGGCTCTTGAAGAGAGAGAACGCGAAGACTTCTTCAGGCTCAAGTTCCTCAAAGAACAGATGGAGTCTGGGAGCTAGATGTATGTATTAGCTGTATTACATCTATGTGTGCCGTAATTTCAAAATTGCTGCTGCAAGATCTCCTTGAGTTTCTCGAAGAGCCTCCTTTGCCACTTCGATATCAACTCCAGTCTGTGCTGCGACAAGTGCGGCATCCTCCATTGGAATCTCAATCTCTTTCACTGGTTCTTGAGCTGCTTCCTCCTGGCCATCTTCCGCAGCTGCAGTCAACCCGCGCTCCAACTTTGTGCCTGATACTTGGAATGATTCACTACCAGCTTGTTTCACCAGTAAAACTTGAGGGTCATTAACTACCCATTCCTTGTCTGTAAAACGGAATATCACTTCCTTGACACCAGTCACATCCTGCTGTTCGATACCCATCTGTTTCATCATTCGAGCAATTGCTCTTGGTGACATCCCGCGTTGACCACGTCTGCGTGACATTGTACAGTCCTCAAGTCTAGGTATATAATCTGACACTCGAACGAGGAGATAAAATGCTTACGCTTGAACAGGACGCTCCTGTCCCACCACGATATCAAATACGTAGTGGATGATGTTGGGGGCATACATTTTCACCTGACGAATTGAAACTTGAGAGGTAAATCCCTGACCTGTGCAAATCCCTTTTACAACTTCAGTAGTTCTGGGCAGACTGGTTTTGGGAAGAGCAATATGCATATGCACTATCCCTCCTTCTGACACTAAAGCCTCCAGTGCATGAGTCAAGTACTCCTCAGTTTCATGAAGATATCCCATTATCACACGATTCACAGAGTTGGTCGGATGCACATCACGACAATCACCTAGAATGGCACTCACTTTGTCATTCAGACCGTTCAGACTGATATTCTCAGTCAGCAGTTCAAATGCTTGGGGATTAATCTCAATCGAAATTACCTCAGCCCCTCCAGTCTTCGCTGCATGCAGTGAGAATTGTCCAACACAAGCAAACATGTCTAGAATCTTTTCACTTGATTCAATAATTCTGCCCATTCTGATTCTCTCAGCAAGGTTTCCCCCAGAGAATGTGAATCGCAGTGGATCAACCCTGAAGCTTACCCCTCCCTCAATATGTGTAGTGAGAGTGTTTGAGTCCCCTGCAATCAAGGTATAGTCCGGTTTACGAACACGTCCTTTGGTAGGACCAGTCTTTATTGCAACTGATCTAATTCTAGTATCATACTCTAGAGTCGCTTTTCCAATCTGGTCAGCAAAAGAAACAGAATCTTGGTCTAAGTTCAGAATGGCCACATGTCCAATTAGATGGAACCCTGATGGGAGTCTGGCTTCTTCAGGAATAACTCCTTGCAGTCGTGTTCTGAGAAATTCTGGATATTGCATTGGCTTTCTCTATCATGTCCAACTCCATAAAACATTGATGCTAGGATAACCTATCCTACGACTTACACCCCTTACTTCGTATTTCTCGTATTACAACACCTTTGGGGTTAGACCACATGTCAGCAATACATGCTGCCAGGAGCCCCATCGCCTCTGCCGCGGCTTTGAATCTTGGCTATTGCTTTGCTAAAGTCATCCTGCCGCACACAGACTCTGCTTTCACGGATAGCAAACATACCCGCCTCAGTGCACATCGCCTTGATATCGGCACCAGTCTTGCCAGCCGTGGCGGAAACTAGCTTGTCAAAGTCAAGCTTTGAATCTAAATTCATGCCACGAGTATGAATCTTGAATATCTCATTCCGACTATCATCATCGGGAAATGGAAATTCAATTATTCGATCAAAACGACCGGGTCTTAACAATGCAGGATCCAGGATATCCGGCCGATTAGTTGCACCAAGAACGGCAACCTGTCCTCGATTCTCAAAACCATCCAGTTCACTAAGGAGCTGCATCAGAGTTCGTTGTACTTCTCTATCCCCTGAAGTAG
Organism: Candidatus Thorarchaeota archaeon; assembly: GCA_048883405.1. Classification (GTDB taxonomy): domain Archaea; phylum Asgardarchaeota; class Thorarchaeia; order Thorarchaeales; family Thorarchaeaceae; genus SMTZ1-83. The sequence goes on along the minus strand of JBHLQS010000259.1, from coordinate 487 downwards.
CTATATCAAGTCTATGTGAACCAACTGCATCCAGTTCATCAACAAACACGATTGCCGGCGATTTCTCTTTGGCAAGCATGAATATCTCCCGTACAAGACGGGCTCCTTCTCCAATGAACTTCTGTACCAGTTCAGATCCTATCACACGAATGAAGGTTGCATTGGTTTCGTGTGCGACAGCACGTGCGCAAAGTGTCTTCCCTGTCCCTGGTGGACCCGTGAGGAGAACTCCTCTTGGTGGTTCAATTCCTACCTGTTGGAACAGATGGGGTTTCACGAGGGGTAGTTCTACAGTTTCCTTGATTTCAAGAAGTTGTTCCCTGAGACCTCCAATGTCGGCATATGACACCTCAGGAGCCTCCTCAATCTCCATCGCTCTGATCATTGGGTCTCTTGATGGAGGCAGCTCCTGTGTGACCGCAAAAGATCGCTGATTGAGGGCCACTCTCATACCAGGCTGTATCTTCTCCTTGACTATTGATGAAGA
>JBHLQS010000258.1:0-3547 GCA_048883405.1 Candidatus Thorarchaeota archaeon | reverse complement strand
AGGTCTTGAAGAAACATTGTGAAACCATTGGAAGACCATACGATGAAATAGAACGTACAGCCTTGGGTACAGCGAATCTATCCTCGGGGAATATGTCAGCAAAGGATGTTATAGGAATGTGCAAAGGACTGGCAAATGAGAGTATTGAACATGTTATTCTCAATATGCCAAATGTACATGAGATAATCCCGCTTGAGAAGTTTGGAGAAGAAATCATTCCTACTGTCACAGACTTCTGAGATCATAAAAAGTGAGACGTGACGACTATTCTCATAGTCATTGTCGTCACTATTCTCAAACCTTGGTAGAAGGATGTGATAATCTTCACTCGGAGTAAATGAGTGGAACTGCAAAAATAATAGTAAAGCCGCTCATATTCTCTTCTAAAGCAAGAATTTCCAAAGACTGGTGTCTTAGCTGAATACCAAAAGGACGGGGAGAATCGAGTATCCACTAAGTGCTATTGCTGCAACATTGATCAGTACGTGGATTATTCCCAAGGGCCACATGCTTTTTGATTTTCTATAAAGAAAGATGTAACCGATAGATATCAATGTCTGAATGGGAACAAACAATTCACTGAATGGGAAGACATATTGTCCCTGAGGAAGGACCAAGATCCAAAACAGTAGATGAATCAAACTGATTAGAGCAATGTACAATAGGCCACCAATTGCAATCATCACCTTCCTCTTTGGACCCTCCTTGAAGAACTCCGCATAAGAGTCGAAAGTATACATCCAGATTAGTTGTTCAGAAAATGCATTCAAGGGAGCCCAGATTACAAGTGTGACTATGAACCCCAGAACATTGAAGTCCGATACGCGCTGAAAAGTGATGAATTCGAATCCGATTAAAACAAGCTGAAGTATCAGTATCACCAGGAAGACTGAACTTACATAACCTGCAAACTGCTTTCGAATCTCTCCCCGATTTATTTCATACCCAACTGCGCCCCGACGCCATCTCACGATTGCCCAACAGAACACACCATAGTAAAGAATCAATGGAATCAGTGCTCCTGTTGCATTGAAGATAAATGCAGCAACGAATGGCAATCCGATTGCAGCCAAAGTGGCTAGAACTAGATCCAAGTAAGTTGGTTGAAAATCATCTGGAACATCAGGGAGGATTTTCATAATTAATCAAGCAATTTGAATTATTGAAGCTATATCATGCTTTGGAAAGGGTACTACTATCAACAGATTGCTTTCAGAGTGAGAGTGAGAATTGTATCAGATTTAGAGATAGCCTGTTTACTTTCGACCAATTGCCCGTAGCATACTTACTAGATTCGCAACAAACTCATTATCGGCACCAAAATAGCCTGGGAACATAAGCTGATATGTCATCAAGGTCCCAATCATCCGTTCAATCAGGATTTCATGTCCCTTGATGTCAATCGACTCATCTGGAAATATCTTGGACAAATTATCGATGAATTCCACAAACATTTTCCAACCCTGAGTCATTGATTCAAGAGACTCAAGTGACTCTACGACATTTTCATACTTGTCAAGGTCTGAAAGCATTTCTATTTGCACAGCAGCAAGGAAGTGCCGATCGTTCCGTCGCACATCTAAAACAGCTCGCAAGAGTCGACTCAAGACCTCATCGAATGTCTTTCCTTGTAACAACTCATCAGATTTCAATAATGACCCGCTTGTTTCGAATGCTTTCTGTTGCATCCTGGATAGCAATTCAGCTAAAATGGAAGTCTTTCCATCAGGAAAATGGTAGTATAGTGTACCTATGCTGACCTTTGCGAGATAGGCAATATCATTCACATTGAGATTTGTGTATCCCTTCTTGCGGATTGCTTTTTCAGTGGTCCGTAAAATCCGTTCTTTGGCCTGTGATTTTCTCATCGTCATTGATATCTTATCTCAGTCTCATATAATATCTTTGAATTCGAGTCGAAATCGAAAACCCTAAAAGAGGAAAATGTATAATAGAATTCGAGTCGAATTCGATTTATGAAGGTAATTGAATGAAGAAATTGAGTAGACAAGAAGTTGCTAGCCTTGGACTCTATGATTTCCTAGGGTATATTGACGCATTTGATTCTCCGTACATCGGAGGACTTGATGGAACTCGCGATTTGATTGAGCGATTAGGAATACAAAAGGACGAGAATTTCCATGTGCTTGAGGTTGGATGTGCATCCGGATTTACAAGCTGTATGATTGCAGATGAGTATGGTTGTCAGGTAACAGGGATTGATATCTCCGAGGTCCTGATTTCAAAAGCTCAGGACAGAGCTGATAGAATGGGATTAACCAATGTTCGTTTTCAGGCTGCGGACGCCACACAACTTCCATTTGATGATGATTCATTTGACGCAGTATTTGGAGTAGCACTAGTAGCACTCATCCCTCTAAAGGAAGAAGTGCTGCAAGAGTTCAAGAGGGTCACAAAACCAGGCGGTTCCATTGGGACATTAGATCTCTTTGCGAAGACTGATGCAGATAAAGAGATTGTAGAATCCTTCAGTACTTCTATGAAGGCGCTCCTAGAATATGATGTATCTATCCTGGGTATTGAGAAATGGAGAAATATCTTTGAGAAGTCAGGACTTGATAACATTAGTGTTGAAGAAAACTACGATGATGTTCTGCTACTTACAAGGAAACGTTCAGGCACGATTAAAGCTACAATGAAGATGCTCTATCATATGTTGATCAATGGTGCTGTAAGAAAACGAATGATGAAATTAATGCGTTTAAGGAAGACAGCCACCATGAAGGATGATGAAGGATTTGAGCATTTGGGATATCTAGTATTCACTGGTCGTGAAATGTAACAAGGTGAAACTAAATCAGCAGAGGCATCATTCTATTGCTTATGCAACAAAGCCTCTGCTTTTCCTACTTATTGATATTATTGGCTTAAGGATGCCATGACCTCTTGATTGAAACCCTTGGCTATCAGCCAGACTCCTATGTGACAGTGAGTGTCAAATGATGTTATGTATGATTGATGCCCCATGGCGGAATAGTCAATGGTGCTGTCACAATGGAATTGGGGTAGATTAGCGTTCCAGTTGAGATGCATTCCTTTGCACCATCCGCCTGCCATTGAACAACTAGTGCGACGCTATAGATTGTACCAGTACCCGAATTGTATCCTTCAAACAGATCGTGACTGCTCGTAAATGCAATATTGCCTGACGCGGCTTCAAGGGGATTCTCTGTTGTCAAGGCTTCCAAGTAGGGAATTATTGCTGCCGAGTCAAACGACTGGGCTTCGGAAATACCCTCTAGCAGGAGATACATCGCATCATAGCTTCCGACTGCCGTATAGTAGGGTTCTGAACCATATCTCGACACAAAAGCATCCCAGAATGGAATCGTCTTTGTAGTCTTATCTGTCCGGATTGTTGACTGAAGTATGACCTCGTGTTCACAGCATCCGCCAGTTTCAGACCAATAGGTGTCAAGCTGAGACATCTCATCTATTCCCACGAGCATTGTATTTGGCTGAACCTGAGCGTATTGTGTGGTCATCAGGATTCCAGCCGGAGAAGATATGATTGGAATCGTGATTT
>JBHLQS010000257.1:0-3550 GCA_048883405.1 Candidatus Thorarchaeota archaeon | reverse complement strand
ATTGAAATCAATACCTCCTCAACTGGGTGCATTGTTCAAATCGCTCTAGACCTAGACTAGAATATCGCCGACAGCCTTAAATCGCTCCTCCCGCCTGAGATAGAAATAGACGAGACCGCGTGGTAAGAGTCTCGATTAGGAGCTAACTCAATTGGCTTATCTCACATGGCGTTCTTATGTCCGTTCAGGGCCGGTATGTCTTGGAGCACTCCTGGTAATAGCAGGTGCAATTATTGCACTACTACCATCCATTGACGCACAATACGCTTTCTTTGGCGAAATGACGGTTCTCATTGGTGCAGGTGTTGCTGTGCTGGGGCTTATCTTTATGCTGGTCGGATTCTTCTTCACTAAGAAGAAGCGCGATTCAGTTATGGCACCAGTGGATACGAAGGTCGACGACACACCACCTCCACCACCGCCGATGGATTGAATCGAATTCATCGAACCACTCTGCAATCTGGGTCTATGGACCGTGACTGGTCCATAGCCCCATTTTGTCTCTTTTTCATTTCATCTTCATTTTCCAGTTCACCTCCATCCAGCAAATCCCTATATGTAACCGAGCCAGTTTGAGTTTAGAATTGACAAAGGTAGGGAACTATGACATTCCTGGAATACAGAGACAACCAGTTTCATGAGTGTTCAGGCACGCCATCTTCCGAAATCACATTGAAGGTTGACGATGCCCAAAAGAAATTGATACTCACTGTTCCTGGTGGTGTGGGAATGATTGCGAAGCGTTCAGCAGAACGTGGAGCGCGATCAATACAGAAGTCAGGTTTTCAGACTGCCAGGAAAGGCCGCATTGGGGCTGGCTACGAGCTTGTCATTGAGGGTCATGGTGGATCTCTGCCTGATAGGCTGAAACACTCTCCAAGAGAAGTATACTAGAGCATGGCTAATAGCTATGACCTACTTGACAAAGAACCGATGGTTCAGAGGGAGCTGGAGGTCGAGGAACCGTGTCAGATGAAGATGTAAGACATATGATTGAGGAAGCAACAAAGGAGTCTCTACGACAGTCCTTTACTGAAGCTGGACGGAAATTCATTGAGGCCGCTGAAACCTCGGAGCGAAGAGGTGACTACGAGGGGGCAGATAAGCTCTATCGTCAAGCTGCTGATGCCTATGAGAAAGCTGCGGACAAATATAGAACTGGTAAGGGATTCAAGAATTCCGCCCTGAATATGTGTGCTGCTGGTGATGTCTATTCAGAGCTGGGAGAGTCTCAGAAATCTGTTGAATCCTATGGCCATGCCGCAGAGGACCTATTTGCAGCAGCAGGAGAACACCTACTCTGGGGCGAAGACGCAGAAACCGCCAAGGGTACTGCCCTTGCAATGGCAGCCTGCATGATTCTCCTAATGATTGGAAGGGAGGCAGATTCTTTCTATCGAGCCCGTACATTCTCAGCTGAAAATGCCTCGAAGCTTCGATTCCCTGCCATCGTGCGTCTAAGTCAAATCCCCCAGATGATTGAGACCTCGATTCAAGCGATGGACCTTGAGGGTTTTGCGACTGCAGAAACCGCTGCTGTGACAGAGTTGAAAGCAGCCCTGGCCAACGCCAATGCTCAGGAGTTCACCAAATATGTGGATAAAGGGCTGGACATGGTGAGGGAGATTCTTAGGGGCAAGCTCAAGGTTCCTAGGCTTGTTCCCCAGTTGGCCCTACCAAATGACATGACCTTTTCAGAGGAATTCCCAATTCGTGTCTTAATTCAAAACGCAGGTGATGGTGAAGCTACAAACCTGAATCTAGAATGGCATATCGATGAAGATCTTGTAGTCATGTCCGGTGAACAAAAGAAATCGATTCCAATGCTTCCGCCTGGTGAATCCCTTGACATAGCTGTTGTTGTAAAGGCGAAAGAAGGTATAATGGGTGTAAAGGAATACACGATTATGATGAAGGGAGTCTACAGCGACAAGCTGAAGACTGAATACTCACTACAAGCTGGGCCTGGAACGCTGGTGCTCAAGGACTTCAAAGAGACAGAGAAGCTTCAGCAGGCTCTTGATGTAACCGAAACCAGATTGGGACTTCTCACATCCACTGTCGAAGACTCACCATTTGAAAAGGAAGTACTGCATGGCGTTGTTTCATCCATTAGCAACTCAGTGAAGCAGGCACGCACCTACCTCGCGGAAGGAGATATCCCCTCTGCTCGCGGCTGTGTTCACGTGGTCAACGAGATGGTTGACAAGATTGATGCGATCCTTGGTGATGAAGAGCTTATCGCAAGACTCAATGAAGCCAAGGAGGCCAGAAAACGATCCTACGCCAAAGTAATGCTTCAATCAGCCAAGGAAGAGATTGATTCGACCCTAAAGAATAAGCAAGCCAAGATCGAGGCAGCCTCTCTTGAAGCAAAGGTAGAGTGGGGGAACGATGCTGAATCCAAGAAGGGGCTAGCTGCTTTGATTTCTGGTACACGCGATAAAACATCCGATCTAATGGGTGACCTGGAGGCTCTGAGAAGCGAACTGCCCTCCGCTGATGATTCAGCGGATCCAACTGAAGGTGCTCTGAGAACCAAACATCGTACTATGATTGAAACCGCAGTGAGCAAACTATCCGGGATACGTGCAGAGCTTGAGCGCATGTCGAGTGAGAGGGTACTTGCTGTTGGTTTAGCCCCGGACACTCCAGAAAAGGTGGCGTTGGCAAAGAAGCTTGTAGACGAGCTGATCTCAGACATTGGTGCAATTCTGGAATCAAAGAAGACAGAAACTGGGTAGGTATCCCGGTTCATTCTCTTCTCTTGTCCATGAATTGTTCTAGCCTATTCATTGCTTCCTCTATTATCTTAGGTGGAGGAAGGAATACACTCCTGAAATGTGCTGAGCCATATATTGGATCAAAGCCAGAACCGGGGACAAATACGACACCTGTATTCTTGAGAACATCAAGCACGAACTTTGTGTCATCTGCCCAACGGTCTGTCAGCTCAATCCTAGGCATGATATAGAATGCGGCTTGTGGCAATCTTGTAGAAATTGAGTCGATCTCGTTCAGCCTCTTCCAAATCAGATCTCTTCTTCCTCTTAGTCGGGCCATTGTGTCTTTCAGATGACTGCCATCACTTCTGAGCGCTGCTGCAGTGGCTAGTTGTGCGGGGGCATTGGAGCAGATTCTGACTCTGGCTTGCCTTACCATCGCATCTCGAAGCGGCTCGAGTTCTCCATCACTGTCGTGATAGTAGACATATCCCACCCTCCACCCGGGAGCTAAGTAGACTTTGCTGACTCCATTAAAGCCCATGACTGGAATTTCTCCTGCCGCCTGGGCCATTGGAGTCTGGTCCTTATCGAAGGTGAGTTGGTCGTAGATCTCGTCGGTTATGAGCGGAAGTTTGTACTCTCCTGCTATTCCCGCTATCTCCTTGAGTGTCTTCGCATCATAGACTGCTCCTGTTGGATTATTGGGGTTGATAACGAGGATTCCTACGGTCTTATCATTGATTTTCTTCCTGAGGTCATCCGTATCCGGAGCCCAGTCTTCATCCTCTATTGTGCGATATGTCTTTGGGACTCCACCGAAGAAG
>JBHLQS010000256.1:0-3583 GCA_048883405.1 Candidatus Thorarchaeota archaeon | reverse complement strand
GTGACAGTATAGGAGTCGAATATCTTTGACATCAAACCTGTAACAGTTATCTCCTTTAGAGAGTCGCTCATGCTCTTCACCCCTAACTTAGCAGTCACATTATGTGACTCCGTTCTGTGACCCTTAGTTGTGGCTCTGCATTATATACTCATTCTGTGTGTTAATTCTTGTGAAACAAAATGGCTCTGACCAAGAATACTTGGAAGTCATCTGTGAAGAAGAACGCGAAGGTGAGGAGAACAATCTCCAATTATTCCATCGGATTCGAATTCGCCTTTCGGAGGTGATAATATGGCAATAGCTAAGAAATCAACTCAGAAGAAGCAGATTAGAAGGAAGATCTCTACTCGTGCAATAGCATATTCTTACTTCAGGAGATAAGTCGCAATGATTTATGATAACAATTGCACCCAGGTCAACTCTAGAGAGCCATGCCTTCACAACGACAAAGCAGAAAGTCGTTGTCTTACTCATGAGAAAGTTCTCATGCTGGAAGCCACATGAGGGCCTCCTCAACTACTTCTACTGGCACCTTAGCAGAGTGCATCTAAGTTCTCTGAATCCAAGTGACAAGTTCAGCTGTCATCGCATTCTCTTTCATGAACTCATCCCGATATTGAGCCCGCTTGAACTGAATCCAGACATGACTGAAACCATCGTCAAACCCTATTATTTTGACAGCGTCCTCGATAGGCCCAGGACGAAATAGTGCATAGGTGATGATTAGGAACGTCGCAAAGATGGCAGCTGCAAAGACCACCCACAGACTCGGACTGTTTCCACTCCAGAACTGGTTGCCGAATGTTAGTAATGATAAAATCAGATAGACCAGAGCCAGTCCATCAAAAACAATGCAATACGATTTGTACTGTCCTGCGCCTTCATCAGTATAATGATGAGTTGCACAGACTGGAATCTGGAATATCTTCTTGACAGGTGTTGGCGAACTACCTAGTTTCCGGCCATAATATGAGGACCCATAGTCAAGAGACGGCCTCAAGGACTTGTATTGGTTCGGAATGATTATGATTGGCATTAAATCCTCAGCGGGATCACCGCATATAGGGCAGATGTCCGGAAACCTCATCCTTTGAGTTTCAGCTCTAACAATTGGCTCCTTGAAGACAACTCTCTCAGGACTCATTCAGCCGGGTCACCCTTCAATTCCAAAACCGACTCTTCTATCTAAGAGTGTGTCGAATGGAGTAATCAGAGTCAGTCGCAGATTGATTGAGAAGGTGACTCAGGGTAGAGGAATTTGTGGTCAATAAGCGGGCACAGGATGCCCTTAAAGCCGGGACACCTACTCCATCTCATTACATACTCGCATGCCTTACACTCTTTCTCAACTTCAACAACTCTCCGGAATCCCAAGATAAGAACTACAATGAGATAGAGTGAGAAAATCAATGCGAACTTCATCTCTAGGTTTGTCATGAGACCGTCTGCAAGAAGAATCGCCCAACTGATACAGGCAAATGAAGAACCTAGAATCAGCTTAGAGAGCACTTTGAGTTTCCTATTCTCTGTGAGGCGGAGCGCACTCATCGCAAATGAAATCAGTGTGAATACTGCTCCGCCCCAAAAGAGGTAGGATAGGTCAATCACGAAGGGAACCACGAGCGACGATACAATGAGCAGTCCAAGGGCTATGAAGAAAGAGAGTGAGTTGAAGAAACAGCCGATACACCATTTCCTTCCTCTTAGTGTGAAGATATGGCCCTCATAAACAGAACAGAATGGATGGTGAGCGGTAAGAAGCGGACCGACTGCTCTGAGGAATCTGAGTGGTTGACGGAGAATGAGTCCCTTGTTGAATCGAAGACGGCCTCGCTGTCTGTCCAGGAGGACTTCCTCACAGGGAGTCTTCTCTGATTCTCCGTCTTCCCGTTCCATCTCTACTCTACTTCCAGAGTCCTAACAACCCACTCGTCTAGGGGAATGGGAATGCTGGTATCAAACTGAGAAGCCCAGCTATTCCGCCAAAGAACAGGATGAAGACGAGTATCGTTACAACTATTGAGATTAGAGTTGCAATAATCCATGCAATGATGGCTGAGCCCCAGCCAATTTCGTGACGCAGGGTCAGAAGGTATAGACTGATTATGCAACCAAGGCACGGAATGAATGCTGTCAATATACTAATCAAAATCGCTGAGATAGCGGCATCCATGAAGTCGGTATTAGTCCCGCCTACGTACCGCAGTGCCCAACCCAGTATGAGAATATTGACTATGATCATGATGATGCCAAAAATGGTTAGAAAAGTCAGCATGGAGTAGAAAATTCCAATAATCCAATCAAACTGCATTGTACAATCTCCACTATCGAGATGTAGAGATTCGCGAACTACCCGGATAAAAGCGTACTGACTCACGATTTAGGGCAGGATTCATAACAGAAATGCAATCCCTTCGCACACATGTACTACGGTGAAAAGGTCAAACTCCGCGCCTTGGAGATGTCAGACCTGGACAATATCATGAAGGGGTGGAACAACTTTGAGATGCGAAGGTTTCTAGCTGGAGCAATTCCCATGTCTCAAAATGCCGAGAGAGAGTGGTTGGAGAAAGCATCGAAAGCAAAGCCTTGGCAGGACGGGGCCCTCAATCTTGTCATCGAAGATAAGAAGACCGATGAGTTCCTGGGAACGACGGGCATATTCGACATTAGCAAGCAGACGCAAAGGGCTGAATTTGGAATTGCGATTCATAGTCCCGATAATTGGGGGAAGGGCTACGGAACAGATGCCACCAAAGTCATGCTATGGATTGGCTTCCAAGTCTTAGGTCTCAACAGCATTTACCTGTACACAGTTTCATTCAACGAACGGGCACAGAAGGCCTACGAGAAGGCAGGCTTCAAGAGAATTGGCATCTTCAGACAATCTGACTTCATCGAGGGTCAGTTCCACGATCTTGTGGCTATGGACATACTCAAAGACGAGTTCCTAGAGATGTATCCTCCCGGCAAAGTCGTGGGAGAGGCATAGAGTTGCAGTTATTGTGAATACAATTGCCTTGAGCTGTTCGATTAGTTTGAGAGTTGACATTCATCATCGGACTATGGTGCAATGTCTGCGGTCAATCCGCGCCGAGTAATATCATTATTCAATTGATCCCCCTGCCTGAGGGTAACAGTTGTATAGGGGTTGTTCTGTACGCGGTCATGACGCAATACCCAAAAGCAGGAGGTTTTGCGGACCGTCAGTGGGACTATACTCCTTTCACTTCAGTAGGGAGGCCGTGTAATGTCGGATGACCTTCAAAACCGAGCAATCAATACTATTCGCTTCTTAGCGGCAGACGCTGTGCAGAAGGCCAACTCGGGCCATCCAGGAATGCCAATGGGCGCGGCAGCAATGGCATATACGCTGTGGACCAAGCACCTGTGTTTCAATCCACAGAATCCAGATTGGCACGACCGTGACCGATTCGTGCTTTCTGGCGGGCACGGCTCTATGCTCCTGTATGCACTCCTTCATCTCACAGGATATGATTTGTCACTCGATGACATCAAGAACTTCCGACAGTGGGGTTGTCGAACTCCTGGCCATCCTGAAAACTATTGCACACCTGGAGTG
>JBHLQS010000255.1:0-3612 GCA_048883405.1 Candidatus Thorarchaeota archaeon | reverse complement strand
ATTTGCGTGCTACCCAAGAATGGAAACCAGCATATGAGAAAAGTAATCGTATAAATTGGGGCTCCGAAGCGCAGGACAGGAATCCGCCGTCCGATGTCCGTATCAATCCTCTCTTGAAGAATTCCAAAGAGAGGATCATTAATCGCGTTCCAAAAGGCAAACAACAGCCAAGCAAGAGAAACCCACTCTTCGCTTAGTCCTAGCTTGACATTGTAATAGAAAGTGATTGCTGACCCTAGCGCAATGACTTGAAGGATGTTAATGGACGCCTGAGATAGACCAAAGGCGAACTTCGATCTTAGCGGCAAACGCTCATCGAAATCAACGGCGGCTCCCTTCATCTCTTCTTCAATGCCTTCCATCTTGGACAGTCCCTGAAACGGAAAGGCATCATTGGGCCATAATAAATCTGGTCGATAGAAGGAAATTGCAGACCTAAACAGGGGAAGTGATTGATCTGTTAAGAGAGGCAGATGCTGAATCAGCCGCTTAAAGATACACCCAAGGCATATCTAAGGATGCCAACGAAATTGGACATTATCTCTTCGGGGCTCTTTGAGTCCACAGGATGGTACCGAATATTGAGACGAAAAGACTTCGATCCGTTTCTATACTTGAATTTGCAGACTTGAGACTTTGACATGGCAATGCCTCCAACAACATCTCGTATATGATATTATATAATAATAATTAATATTGTATATATTCGGGCGGCTCACGCGTCCTTCAGTAATTGATTCAGCTTGACAATTCTGTTTGTAATCTTCGCTCTAAGAGTTCTAACACCGAGTGAATCCGTAATACCAAGTGCATCCTCAAGTGTCGCAATTGCATCTTTGAGTTGTCCATTGTTCTGATAGAACTCCGATTTGAGTAGGCTTGCATACATTCTGATGCCTGGCAAGTCACGATCACATGCGTACTTTTCGAGAGCGGAAAGCCACTTTCCGGGAGCTGCAGATTTCGTATCATCTTTTGATTGAGTGACAATAGAATTCTCAATTCGGGCTAGTTCAAGAAGCGCACGATTCTGGTTGGTTCCCGTAGGATTCGTATCTGCAATTTCCCATGCCTTTTCTACTAAAGCCAAAGCGGAGAGATAATTACCTCTTCTAAATTCAATTACCCCTGATATGTGATAATAGTCTCCTAGATGGCGTTCAAGACCAGCTTTGATCAACAATGAATATGCTGTTTCTAATGGCTTTTCAGCCTCATCAATTCTGTTTACTAAGGCTAGTGCCCAAGCCCTAAAGAGCAACAGTTGTGCGCTTTGAAATTGACCACTATCTTCAATACCTCTGTTAATCCATTCTAGAGCTAGTTGACCATTACCTAGAGTGGCATAGATTCTTGAGAGCATCATAAAGGTAGCATCACCAAGATTCCTTTCACCTTCAATTTTCATGATCTCTCGATGACTTGAAATAACTAGGTCAAATTCACCCAGTGTTTCATAGACAAGAGATGCATCGTTCAGAACCTCACAAACTAAACCTGGTACCTGCAGCTTTTGAACCAAATCATAGAGATCTTCAAAAATTGTTGCTGCGTCATGAACATTGAGACTGGTTTGTATGACTCCTTCTTGAAGCATGTTCATGTACAGATAAACCTCATCGTTATATGATTCAGCAAGAGCCTTTCCTTTTTGGAGGCCTTCGAGAGCTTCCTTTATTTCTCCCTCTTTTGTTCTTGCAATTCCTTCAAATGCGTATATTATTGATTCAAAACAACGCAAATGTGGGTGTGAATTAATCATAGCTTTTACTTTCTCAAGTGGTTCGTAGAGACTCATGACTTCTCCAAAAGGATGATGGAAGAAGGCATGGAGAATGTGAAGGTTGACTTCAATCCAGTTATCAACTGAGGTTTCTATGGCTTTATCAATAGCTTCGACTATAGTGTCGTGGTATAATGCTTGAACTTTCTCAGCTGAGTCAATGACATGCAACCATGGCCCAATGAAAGGTATCTCTCCATACCGCTCTCCCAGTTGGTTCACAGAACTTCTCATTCTGCAAAACCAGGCTTGCATTGTTGCGAGGTAGGCAAGATTCACAGGAACATCGTTGTTCAGAGCAACTTCACATAGCTGTTGCACAAAGTCGTAATAGTTGCTCGCTCCCTCCATAAGAGAGTCCAGTATTGATTTGGTTTCCTCGTCGATGAACGGATAGTACTTCGTGATAGTACCGAGTGGTTTCATCGGAAATCACTCCCTCCAGGATCTCCAGCGAATCAAATGATTTGCTAAATAAACAGATGAATCTTATAGAGCTTCGTATCGAGAGTCTATCTCAGAATCAATAGGTGGAACCTCGACCTCGTTGAACTTGTACAAATCGTGTTTTCGGATGTACCTATAGGAATACAGCAGAATAGCAACTCCAATGAAGATGAGAAGGATAGCAGCAACGAAACTACCTCTGTAAGCATTCGCGTTTGAAAATCCTTGACCAATGAGAATGTCCGCAATCGGTCCGGCAATCAGAGTGGCTGCAATACCCCAACTAAGGAAGAATGTCGCATTGTAATAGGCAAACAGCCTGCCACGGTACTCCTTAGGCGCCATTCTGGCCACGATGGAATAGCTTGATGCGTTAATGATGACCTCCGATGCTCCCCTGAGAAAAGATGCCAACAGAGCCAAGGAGAATGTCGGGGCGATTATTAGCCAGGAAATACCGGCAATGGACAAGGCTACTCCAGACATCATCACTCTGTTATCATCGGTTTTGGCAACGACGGATCCAATCAGCAAGCCAGCTATCATAGATGCAATACTTCTGACATTGCTATAGAGTGCAATCTCTATTCCAGTCGCGTTGAAACCTGTTGGATCCTGGACAAATAGGGCGGTTATGATTGCAATCGAGTTCCTTCCAAAATTGATGAATATCAAGGCAACTATGAAGATGAGGTATCCCATCCGGAGTTGTGATGGAAGATCACTGAGTGAAAAGCTCTCTGAGGACTCATCATCAGATCTCTGTGACTCATCCTTTCTCAATCTTATTGAGAAGTAGACAATGAAGCTTGAGAATATCATGACAACAGCTGCAATAATGAAGATGATTCCACTGGCAAATCCTAAGCCATTTTCATAGAGAACGCCTCCAAGAATGGCACCGCCGATTCCTCCAAATCCTCCTATTATCGAGAATTGGCCCATTAGCTGCTTCCTTTCATCATCCTCAGTCAATTCGGATATCAGCGCTGACCATCCAACGTTTGACATACTCCAGAAGACTTCAATTCCACCTAGACTGAAGATTATGACATAACCAGCGATGATTAGCTGATTCAATCCAAGAAAGAACATGTACCCAAGAACCATGAAGATGTGTGCGACTCCTGCAAAGAATTCTCCCATGACCACGAACTCGGTAGGTCTTCGGTACTTGTCTAGCATATTGCCCCAGAGAAATGACTGCGCGAGAGTATTGCCAATCATTCCCACAGTCGCCATCAATGTGACTTCTGTTGTAGAGAGACCTAGAGACCTCAGATAGATCGACAAAAATGTGTACACTATCGACCTTCTGAAGAGGGCGAGGAATTGGAACGTGGACAGCCCAGTGAATTCCTTTGCTCTGAGCCGCGAATAGG
>JBHLQS010000254.1:0-3616 GCA_048883405.1 Candidatus Thorarchaeota archaeon | reverse complement strand
CTGAGCGTATAGACTTCTGATTGACATGTCCCTCCCCATTACTGAAGTTAAACGCCTATCCAAGGATGAACTGACTCAGAATGATATAGAATATTTCCGTGAGAAGTATGGTAAGAGATTCATTCGAGCTCTTAGAGCAGTCGAGGAGGGCAGAGCTATCAAATATCTCTTCGAGCCGAGCAGAACCACTAAATGGGTCGTCCGCGGGCAACGACGGGAATATCTTGTCATTCCTCAAGTATTTTGTACATGTCGTAGCTTCTATCATTCCGTGGTAATAGATCGTGAGATTAACATGTGCTACCATCTTCTGGCTCAACGGATTGCTGAGATTCGTGACCAATACAAATTGATTCAATCAACCGACGCCGAAAGGCGTAAGATGAGTGCGGAACTTAGACGAACCGACTAAGTCCTTTGGATACAATCATCCAACTGAGGATAACTTTTTAACACAGCCCAGAGTCTGCCACGCTGACTGAGCCAAAGGTCGGACAAGCTCATGCTACATCACAGAAGAGCATCAAGTCTAATATCAGCAGTTATCGCGGTTATGATTGTATTATCCTGCTTTCAAGTCACAGTGAGTGCACAGACTGACCTTGATCCCATTGTTGTCCTCTATGATGCAGCGCACTCACCTCAGTTCTCAGCGACAGATGAGGAAGACGGATTGAAACTGATGCTCGACATGGTCAATGCATCCACGAAATACATTGTGAAAGTGAATGAAGACCCAATTCGTAACCACACATTGAATGATGTGGATGTACTGATTGTTGCCAGTCCTGATGAGAGTAACGAGTTCACCGTATCAGAGGTAGCTGCTATAGATGAGATGTTGAACAATGGCAGCTCTCTGATGCTATTAGGTGACGCATCCATCGGACAGAACTCGACCTACTGGTCCGATTCTCAATTTCAAGACCTTGGAGAAACCATCGCAATAAACCGCCTTCTCGACTCTCTAAACATCACTGGACCGAGATTCAGTGAAAACTATAGTGTGTCTGATGACAGGTATTGGGGCGATGCGCTTTTTGATTGGAAT
Source organism: Candidatus Thorarchaeota archaeon (assembly GCA_048883405.1). GTDB lineage: Archaea > Asgardarchaeota > Thorarchaeia > Thorarchaeales > Thorarchaeaceae > SMTZ1-83. The sequence goes on along the minus strand of JBHLQS010000254.1, from coordinate 2,565 downwards.
GAAACGCTGAATGCAACCTCTCCTTGGGTCATCAGCATGGATTCCAGCACATGGGACGCCACGCATCCCATCTTCAAGAATATCAATGAACTTGTTCTGATGACCGCCACACTGAAACCAATCCCTCTGGCTAGTTCAATCGCGACAGGCTATGAAACCTCGTTTGCGCAATACAAGTTGACCAGTTTCGCTATGGCCAACTACACCTATGTCAACCAGACTCTGTTTGAGGAACGCCCTCTGTCATATTCGGCCATAAATGGGTCATTTCCCTCGTGGTTATCAGCATTCGAGTTCAACAAGAGTCGAATAGTCATCTCGGGCTCCACGATAATGTTCAGTGGACGCCCCCTCGATCTTGAAAACGTTGATAGACAATGGTTCTATGAGGCAGACAATTCCCGTCTATTCATGAACATGCTTGATTGGTTGTCAGAAGAGTTTGTTGAGGCTCCAGAAGCGATAACCCCAATGCTACTGATCTCCGGAGTGGTCCTTGCTGTAGGTGTAGTGTTCTATATCATGAAGAAGATACGGTAGCATCACCATTCGGGTGCCTCCAACCCTGACTGCACCAGAACTGCTTCCACAGCCTGTTTGAGGTCGGGGATTCCTTGTTTCCTATGAGCAGCCAGTGGTACAACATTCGGCTCTCTGCCTGGAAGGGCCTCTCTTAGTTTGAAAGCTAGATACTCCAGTTCTGCTGATTGCTGACGTTTCTTCAGCTTGTCTATCTTGTTGGCTACAACAATGACATGCGGAGCTATTTCGGACAGAAAGGTATAGAACTCGACATCAATAGGAACCTCACCACGTGTTTCCCATCGTTCCACTAGCTCCCTGAAAAGAGAAACGTCTACTATCAGCACCGCAAGAGCTAGACGGTCACTCCAATCCTCGAGTTTCTGAATAATAGTCGTCTTCATCTCCTCAATCCCGGTCTTACTCACACCAGACATATGTCCAAATCCTGGAATATCCACAAATGTCACTGGTCCCATACCAATCATGAGTTCCCATCGCGTACTTCCAGGTTTCTTGCCTACTCTAATCCTTCTGCCAGTGAGAGCTCTGATTGTACTGCTTTTTCCAACATTACTCCTTCCAGCAAAGACTACAAGAGGTTCTTTCAAATCAGTCCCTCCAGAATGGACGCGTTCGTGCATACTCCCTTTCTGCCTTAGCAATTTCCCTTAGGAGAGAATGACGGTCTATGAGTCCAGGCTTCAATATTCTTGCTGCGGTTGTTGCCCCAATACCCTGTCCCGCAAGTACCAGTAGTGCTCTTTTCCCATAATCTGATACTAGGGTTGCCATTAGACCTCCTGCTCTGTATTTCTTCTCCTCGAACTTTGTGAGAGGCTTGCCAGCAACTCGTTTGGCTACTATTTTCATGAAGTCTTTGTCCGTCGGAGGCAGCACAGCAATCATTTTGGATCCACAGACGGGACATGCGACAATATCATCCATTGTTGAAACAGTCCGAGTTGAGTCCCAGTCACCCTTTGCCATACATACAAGTCTGAACCGTTTTGCGAGAAGGCGGTCTTCCATCATAGCCAGCACCTCCTCCTCGTCGCTGATCTCCCCAATCACTTCAAAACGGGTCTTTTCCTCGACTATGAGTCGTGCCAAGTTCGATGGTCTCTCTGTTCTTGAGAATCTGACTTCGAGTTTGCCCGAGCTCCCCCTATCAAATATATCTGCCACACGCCGCTCATCTAGCTTCTCATCCAAGACCTCTCTCATCGCTTCGTCAAAAACAGGTGACTTCTCATAGGCATTGATTAGCCGCTTGACTGGAATCTCTCTGAACTTGGCATCTCTTCTGATAATACCCATTCTTCTGCCAACATGAATGAATCGGGATGCGAAGTTCTGAGTAGTCTTGATGGTCTTTCTGAGAATCATTGAAGCCTGATCGCCGTCATAGTCTTTCAATACATCAGCAACATGTTCGGGCTCGATTCGGATACTAGATGTGAACAGGATGCGATATGGATCTCTCTCAACCGCGACATTCACTCCCATACGCGTAGTGAGAAGTGCAGCAATGACCAATCCAAGAGTTTCATTGGTTCTTGTACCCAAGGGTGCATGAAGAACAAGTCCAGTACGGAAGTCCTCTATGACGAACAGGTCCTTCGATGGCAGAAGACCTAGCTCAGACCCCGCCCTCTTTACACACTCAATCACATGATTCTGACCTTCTTCGTCGATTCCGTACTCCCTTCTCAGCCACTCTTTGCCTTTGTTCTCATCTTTCTCTGCCAATGCATTCCAGACCTTAGCGACTTCTGTGGCGACCTCAAATGGTACTGGAATCATCTCGCCTAGCCATCTAGGAGCCTCTGTATCAATGTCTGTTACAGGTGCACAAAGAACCTCATCCTCCTCGATACTGACAACCTGCCAAGGTCGTCCCCTTATTACAAAGACAGAACCGGTATCAACGTTCTGTGTAACATAGTCTTCATCCAGCACACCAATGCTTGAACGAGTAGCCATGTCTAATGCATTGACCTTTCGTACATCAGGAATGGTGCTCAGATGCTCATAGTAGAA
>JBHLQS010000253.1:0-3663 GCA_048883405.1 Candidatus Thorarchaeota archaeon | reverse complement strand
ACAGGCATCATGCTGGCACGTCCATAGTCTTTGATTTGGTCCACATTTCTTAGGAATTCCATATCTTCTTCAGAAATTACAAAATCCACATCTGCATTTTCTTTCATATGCGCTGGATTCGCAGTTTTAGGTAATGGAAGAAGATCAAGCTGAAGGACGTAACGAATAGACAATCTTGGCACTGAAACGCCATATTTCTCAGCAATTTTTGCAACTTCTTGATTCTTCAGGAGTTCTCCATGTGCAATCGGTGAATAAGCCTCTACAAGAATGCCCTTTTCTTGAGTATATTGAATGAGCTCTTTAGGTGTGTTGCTTATATGCGCCAAGATCTGATTTACCATTGGTTTTACAGAGCAGGATTCAAGGATGTTATCGATGTCTGCTTTTTCAAAGTTCGAAAGACCAATGGCACGAAGTTTTCCGGCTTCGTAGGCTTCTTCGAGAGATCTCCATGCTTCACAGTTTCCTTCACAGTAACGGTCTTCTTCACCGAATTCTGTCCATGGTTGCGGGCTGTGAATAATCATCATGTCAATATAATCAAGCCCCAACGTTTTGAGTGATTCATCGATTGATGCAACAGCTTTGTCATAGGACTTTACTTCTGCAGCAAGTTTTGTGGTCACAAACATATCCTCTCTTTTCACACCACATGCTCTAATTCCATCTCCAACTCCGCTTTCATTACGGTATGCCTGAGCTGTATCAATATGCCGATAGCCAATTTTCGCAGCATCCTTCACTGCCTGTCCGACATTTTCATTACTGATAAACCAAGTGCCAAGACCTAGTTTGGGGATCTCAATCCTATTGGATAGTGTATACTTTTCTTCTAAAATCATTAATAATATCTCCTTTTCATTTTCTATAATTACAATTTGTCATATTCTTCGTCACTTACTTCTCCCAGCCATTCTGCATCCCCGGCTTGTGGATTGGTTGACATTCCAATGTGAACGAACCAACTGCTCTTTCTTGCGCCATGCCAGTGTTTTACATTGGGAGGTATCTTAACAACATCCCCTGGGCTTAGAGGCCGTGCAGGTTTTCCATCTTCCTGATAATACCCTTCTCCACCAGTGACTAACAGAATCTGTCCGCCTGGGTGAGAATGCCAAAAAGTTCTCCCGCTGGGTTCAAATGTCACATTATAGACTGGGCAATTGTACTCCTTATCTGTGACTAGCATCTCAACCCATACAGACCCTGTGAATATTGTATTGGGTGCTTTCTCTCCTTTTGGAAAGATCACACTCTTGCTTAGATCTATTGAATCCATTTTTTTATTCCTCATTTTTCGATATGTTTATTAGTGTTGTAATATTACTTAGTTGTAACATAAAACTTGGTAAGAATAAGTTACTTAAGTACTTGATGTGAGTTCAAGGTTACAAGGTGAGCGTATGACTACTGAAACCGAACAGGTACCACGATTAACAATGGATGCATATATGGAATTGTCCAAGAAATGGGCGGTATTTTTGTTAAAAGATATGTTCTTGGGCTGTAAAAGGTTCAGTGACTTCTTGGAGGTGCACCCTGAATTGAGCAATAGGGTCTTGTCAGATCAATTAAAGGGATTAGAAAAACATGGTTACATTGAGAAAAAGCTGATCTCTATGAGTCCTATTCGTGCTGAATACGTACTAGCAGAACTTGGAAGAGGCTTGAATAAGATGCTCTATGAAAAAGCAATGTTTGCGATAAAATTTGGACTTGCAGACAGAGACGACGACTACTTCAGAGGACATGACATCGAAAAGGCGTTCGGGATAGAGAAACAATAGATCCAGTGACGTATTCGTAATAATGATAGAAAAGTGAGAAGTTGGCAGTGCAAAAACACAACCAACTTCAAAGCACTACTACTTCATTGTCTTGACCCATTCAATGACGGGTTGACAAAGATCCTTGATTCGCTCCTTCTCCTCAGTCATCGGTGCTGGTTTCCAACCGTCTGCAGGTTCGAACCACCAGTCTGTGACGGTTCCTTGACGCTCACCTTTCGGTTTCCATGCAACCTTGACAGGCATGCCAAAGTCGGCTTCCCAAGGCTCGATACCTCGAAGCTCATTTGCAATTGCTGTCTTACAACCATCAACGATGACATATGCCAGAATGAAAGGAAGCCGCTTTAATGAAGACTTTCCGCTCCACCCAGCAACCGTAAAGGTATGGACAATGCCTTCTTCCTTCAGTTGGACCCAATCGGTCTTTTCGAGGTTATCATCAAGGTTCCAGCAGTTTACCCTCGGCGGGAAGAACTTGTCACCACACTTGGGACATTTGGTCCCCCAGAACTCACCGTCAACAAAGCCCTTACCGAGCTTAGAAACCTCTGCATATTTCCAGTAGTATAGCTGATCATAGTGCAGGTAGACCTTGAACTGCTCCTCTTTTGAGTCCCAATCGTAGCCCATGAAACCGATACCTGTTTCCTCGACATTGCCCCGGAACTCATCAGAGTGCTTGTCATCCCATTCAACATCAGTATGACCTGGAATCTTGTGTATTCTCTTGTCCTTGGTCATCTCTATGGCCTCCTCAGAATGAAGTTCGAGATACTGGTTCCAGTACCAGCATGACTGTTGACAAGACCTGTGTTAGCATCTTTGACATAGGTCTTGGAGCTCAGGTGCTTCTTGGGTGCTGTGTCATTGAGATGATATGAACACTCCAGAGCACTCATAATACCTGTCGCCCCCACCGGGTGCCCATAGCCCATCAATCCGCCCCCAATGTTTGTGGGGACCTCACCATCGAGGAAGGTCTGCTCCTCACGAACGAACTCCTTGATGTTCTCTCTGTCACACCAGTGCAGCGCCTTGTAAATCTGGGTCTCCGAGCTGCTGAATGCATCGTGAATCTCCGCAACATCAATCTCCTTTGCAGCATTCTTATACTCGATGCCAGCCATGTCATAGGCATCCTCACCAGACTTCCGGCATGCACCGAATTCTGTCATGTCCGGATAGCCCTTACCATACAGCTCGTTCCAACCAGGGAAATCAATACGGTCGCCTGCGCGGATTGTACAGCTACTGAGGCCAGCCCCAGCAATCTCAACATAGGTGTCCGGAGCATGCTTCTTTGCCCACTCCTCACTGGTGACGAGAGCGAACGCTCCGCCCCGGCTCATGAGACAGCAGTCCAGTTTCTTTAGTGGGTAGCTGATAAGTCGGCTCTCCATGACATCATCGACTGTGAGGGTCTTCTTGTAATAGGGTGACTTTGGATTTGTAAAATCACTCCTGTAGAACTGCGCCTTCGGGTTGTCAGCTGCATAATTCCTATTCTTCATAGCAGCAAGAGCGAAGTCCTCCTCAGTCAAGTCGTTGTCTTTCATGAACTTGTACGCCATAGCAGCATAATAGATGGGATAGATCCCACCAGCAAGTGCCTCATAGCGTGTATCAGATGCAAGCGCAATGAACTCGCTACCCTGTGACTGGGTGACATTGTCCATGGTCTCCCAACCATAGACTCCAACACAATCATAGAGCCCAGACTTCACCGCCATGAAGGCACCAAAGAGGGCGGAGCCTCCTGTATTTCCACCGTTCTCAATACGCACGTGAGGCCTTCCGACTAACCCGAGGTGATCATGTATCACCCACTCAGGGCAGAGCTGTTTGCCAAAGTGTACTGAGAAATGCGAGT
>JBHLQS010000252.1:0-3665 GCA_048883405.1 Candidatus Thorarchaeota archaeon | reverse complement strand
CATCCATACGCAAGGACCATTGGCTCATTTGCTGGCCTAGCTGGAGCAATACCAGATGCGCTGGTCAGAGGAACAGGGCTCGTAGGGAAAAAGACTGGGTCACTCCTTGATGTCAAAGGCTCGGCTCGGTCTCGAAAGACTGATTTCGAAAATGAATGGGTAGATGAGGTTCTTTCCAATATTCGAGTAGAAGTGATATCAAAGGGAACCAGCAGATTTGGGATGGTTCCAGTTGACGTGAATGCAGCGATTGAATCAGAAGTGACTCTGATAGGTGTAGACTCGGGAGTGAATGGGTCTCGCCTCTCAAATTTGGAACGAATTGGAAAGAGCATCGCTGCAGATTCCAGCATCAATGCCTTGCTTTCCGTCATAGATCACGTGCAGTTTCATGTGGTGCAGCGCTTGGTGGATCTGGCATTCTCAGAAGGTCTGATTTCGGAAGACACATCCCTAGGGCTCACAGGACGGGCAGTCACAACAGGAAGCAAGCCTAGACTCATTAGTTTGAACCTGCTAACAGACAGAGGCACGAAATGGACCAAGTCGAGGCAAATGCTCATTGTCGAAGATGGTTTAGCAATGGGGGCGGCAGTTGCCGCTCGCTGCATGAATTCTATGGGCACTATTCATAATCCAATGGGCGGGCGAAAGGGTGACAAATGCATAATGGAATCCAGGATGGAGCTTCAACGGTCGAAGAATTCCAAGATCTAATTGCCTTCATTGAGAGGTTTTATCTTGGTTTGCCTCCACGCCGGAGCTGAGGAGTCACTGATGGAAATCATCCCCATTAAGACACGAACCATCTCTGAGAATGATGACATTCTGGAAGTCCTCATTGACGCGTTAGAATCACAGGATATCGTATTGAAGGATAATGACATCCTTTGTATTGCAGAAACTCCACTAGGAACGACTGAAGGGCGAGTAGTCAAACTTAGTGAGGTTGATCCTAGCGAGGAGGCCATCGAGTTAGCGGATGAGTATAATCTCCTGCCTGAAGTCGCGGAGCTTGTGCTCAGAGAGGCAGATGAGATTCTGGGCGGGATTCCATATGTGATTCTAACAATCAAGAACAACACACTCATGGCTAACGCAGGCGTTGACAAGTCTAATGTACCACCCGGCCATGCGTCTCTGCTACCTGCTGACGTCAGGGGGAGTGCTGAACGAATCAGACGTGAGGCAAATAACCGATATGGGAGAAACATCGGAGTACTAATAATAGATAGCAGGACTCAACCACTCCGCTTGGGGAATATTGGGATGGCACTTGGCGTGGCTGGATTTCGACCAGTCGCAGATGACAGAGGGCGAACTGATCTCTTTGGTAACGAAATGCGAATAACCAGACGAGCAATTGCAGACAATCTCGCCTCTGCATGCACTACAGTGATGGGCGAGTCAGATGAATCAATTCCCGCGGCCTTGATTCGCTCTGCACCAGTTGAGTTCATCGATGAGTCGTTTGACTCTTCTGATATGTGGATTAGTCCACAGGAGTGCATGTATATGGCAATCTTTGAGCAGTGGCGGCAAGGTGGCTCTGCGACGAATAGAAATGCGCGGATGACATTCAAAGAATGAATCCGAATCGAAGAGTCCTCTAATGTTCGGATGTACACTCATTTTCGCCGCAGAGCTCATCTATTCGTGCTGGCAACATTATTTAGGCTACCCGCAAGAATTTAGTCCGACCCGAATAGAGACCACCAACCTATGCCCTCGAAAGAAAGAAAAGGTCGGCTTAGTTGCGCCGTGAGTCGGACAATTGATCACACCGGAGAATGACGAATTGACACGAACCGTCCTTATTGATGTCAGGAATGCTGGCACATCAGGGGACATGTTTCTATCTGCATTAATCGATTTTCTGGGTGAAGACGATGCTCTTCTTCCTGTGGCTGCTAGTCTATTGCTTTACGATCCGGCATTGAGGGTTCGATTCACCACTAAGATTGAAGATGACCAGTCAGGAGTTCGATTAGAGGTTTCAAAGGACTCCGACATACGCTTCAGACCAAATGACTTGATTGAGATGCTAGAAGCAGTTGCCGAGGAATTGGAGCTGTCAACCCCCGCGAAGCAAATTGCCGAGAGGGCATTGAATGAGATTCTGCAGGCTGAATCGAGAGCACATGAAACCCCAATAGACAAGCTGCATCTTCATGAAACCGGTTCGGTCGATACAATCCTCGATTTGATTGGAACTGCATATCTCCTGGAACGTTCGGGCCTTCTTGCCGATACGAAGATAATTGCAACTCATGTTGCGGTCGGGAGCGGCACCATACAAACAGAACATGGCCCCCTCGAGGTGCCTGTCCCTGCCGTAGCTGAGATACTCGTGGCAAATGATGCTCCATTCATAATGGGCGAAGCAAAGACTGAGGTCCTAACACCGACGGGCGCTGCCCTTCTGGTCACGTTAGCAACTGAGTACGTGGAATCATCGGAAGGTTTCATGGTGAAGCAACAGGGTGTTGGTTTTGGCTCTCGTGACCTAGGCGATGTGGCTAATCGAATGAGGGTCATTGTTGGCGAGTTTACGGATGAAGCAAAGCCTGAACCAAAGAAGCCAACAAAGAAAGCACCACCCAAGAAAGAACCTGCAAAGAAGAAAGCTGCACCGACTAAGAAGAAGGAGGATAGATCTGGGATGATTGATTCATGGAGTGCGGATGAAGTAATCGTTATCGAAACCAATGTTGATGACATTGACGGCGAGATAATGGGAACCATGTTCGATACCCTCCTGTCAGAGGGCCTTGCTTACGATGTGGTGATGATTCCTGCCTATGGAAAGAAGAATCGTCCTGCTTATGTGGTCAAGGTGATTGCAGCTAAATCGGCATTGCAGAATATCGCAGAAATCATGATCAGACATCTTGGAACCTTGGGAATTCGATACACAACTTGGGACCGACTCAAGGCCGCAAGAGAAACCATTGTGTGTAAGATGGAGATCGAGGGCATGGAGTTCATGGTCCGTGTCAAGGTTTCTCGTGGTGGTGATGGGAGTATAATCAACATCAAACCTGAGGCTGATGACGTCATGAAGGTCTCCAAGGAAACTGGCATTCCAGTACGTGAGCTCAAGCCCAGAATTGCTATGCAGGCTCATGCTATCACTGAGTAGAAAGTCCTCAGAGTTTCGGCGCATGCGCTAGAACATCTTCTTTGGAGGGCAAATCCTGTTCATCAAGAAATTGATGTGGTATCAGATTCTCAAATGCTCTAAGGCAGAGGTCCGCATATGCCTTGGGGTCATATCTCGTGGCGTCATCAAATAGCTCGAGTGCCCTGACACGACGCAGAGGGCTCTCTGAGTCTGCGCTCACGAGAACATAACGTACCTTCTGTCCTGCATGTAATTCTCGACCGCTCTCCACGAGCTGTTGAGCAACGATTGCCGCTCTTGATGTCGCACGGTACTCATGTGGTTCACGTGTGAGTCGATTGTGCAGGACCAAGTCCCGGATGTCAACATCCCCTCTATAGAGCCTCTCAATGAACTCCTGACATACTAAATGTGCCTCTGGTATCCTCTCTATGAATTCGGTCCTGTCTTGGGCGCGGGCAAATACCTTGAGCATTGAAGCCTGGCAATCACCCACATACAGACAGGTGTCTCGTCGTCTAGTTTCAATACCTCGTGTCTT
>JBHLQS010000251.1:0-3704 GCA_048883405.1 Candidatus Thorarchaeota archaeon | reverse complement strand
GCGGAACCAGGAATTACTGAAGCTGTTCCTCTGAAGTCTAGTGATTGACCTGACTGCACGACTGTCGTCATATCATAGAGACCGCCTCCGGCAGCACATTCAAGATTGCTGGCTTCGTTTGGAGATGTGAATACGAAGCTCCAGGCTCCATAGACATCAATCGCGGATGACGGAACTACGACTTGCGTCGCAGTGCTGGTTACTTCAGATGTCCTGATGTCATCGAGTGAATCAGTGACACTCTGGAGAGTCCAGGTTGACAGTTTCTCCAACGTCAGGTTGATGTCTGTGACACCTGGTGGAGGACTAATTAATACATTCGCAGTCCATGTCACATCTGTTCCATTTGCAGTGGAGAATGATGTTCCTGGCATCATATTTGCATCGAGTGTGGTTTCTTGACTGGTGATATCGAGTGTCATCCTCGGAAGGATTCTTACAACCGATGGCGCATCTGTGGTGAAGAGCAACGTTGCGTTTTGTCCAAACTGCACACTTTGTTCTGTGCCAACACTGAGAAAGCTGGATGGGTCATACTGGTTTGCATATTCGGTCTGAATCCAGTCCACTGACTTGTAGCCCATCATTGTCCGAAACTCGTCTATCCCACCAAGGTGAACTTGGCCTCCTCCATATAGGCCAATCATGAAAATATTCAGGTCATCTCTCAATCGGTCGCCCAATCCCATGCCTGAATCTGAAGATGAATCGAGCAGTGTACCGTCTGCATAACTATATGCTCGTAATACTCCGTCCCCTGTGCTCTCGTACTTGTACACAACGTAGTTCCAAGTCTGACGTTTCACGCCGACATTCACCCAACTATTGTGTCCACTATCAAAATGAATATCGGGCTGGAATGAGGCTTCTCCTGCTGGCCAGCCAGTAGACTGTCTGAATGTCCTAACCAAAGTAATACTGGTTCCTTTCTCAAAGACTCGGGGTTCTACATCTGTCCATTCAGCATCGCTTGAGTAATCAAAGTAGACCCAAAATGAAAACTGGAAGTCTCCCCATCCGTCGAAAATATCGTCGCCATCTATGAATGGGATATAATTGCCAGCTGCATCTTGGAAATACCGGGCATCACCTATTTTTGCATTTTGCATAAAGGTTGTTTGCACAGGCATACCGTCGTGGTAATTCTGGCTCGAGTCTTCAATGAACGAACCATTGCCGGACTGTTCTGAGAGATGCCACACGCTCTCATAATCGTCCCAAATCTGATGGGGGTTTTCTGGGATGCTTGCATCTGGAGCTCCATAAGACATTGTGAGCGTGGTGTCAGTTGAAGCAGAAAGCAAAGGAACATTCACCCAAGCCACGAGATGCGCATGAGTTGTATTATAATTGGAGTCAAAGAGCTCTATTTCGTGATCTAGTATTTCTGAGCCAACTGTGAACTTGATGTCTTTTCCATCTGGCCGAGCATCAGTCTTGAGATCGCTGTCATAGATGTCAACCAGAACCGGGAATTCCTCTAGATCTGAACTCACCTTCGTGTGGTCGATTGTCAAATCCTTCTTGTATTCAAGGATGGAAATAGTGTCGTCTTCTTGAGGTACTAGAAATTCCACATAGAATGTAGCCAAGTCTAAGCCCCCGTAGCCCGATGTGCCCCTTATAGAGTTCCAATCACGATATTGATCTGAGTTCATATAGTCCATCATGACGCAAATATAGTTACCACTGTTCCAGCCAGAACGGGATATGACACTCTGAACAAGCGAAGACATGTCCGGTGTTCTATACCTGAAATAGTCCTCCCATGTATCTAGTATCCATGCGACACTTGTATTGCTCCAAGTGTATCTACCCTCGAGATTAGGTAGACCGTTTGTAAAGGGTGAAACATTATCTTCTTCAGCTACAAGAAGACGTAGCGAATTGTCACCCCCACCAAGGTAGCCTAATGCCTCCACCTCCAATGCAGCATATGTGATTATTGCACCTTGCGGTATTTCCAAGGGGAATTGAATTCCTATCTGATACTTAATTATATCATCCCATGATGACCCACTGGAACTATATACACCCACTCTCAGTGCACTGGAAGTGCTAATTCCAGTGTCAGATCGACTGAAGCAATCTCTTGATGCTCCGTCAGGCACATATGGCGAAACATTGCCTGCTATTGAACTAGTGATAAGTGTCTGGTTAGCACTAAGACCTATCTGTTCTGGGAGTGGTCGGGCTTCAAGAACTAGATCCACTTCATCAATGAGAACCTGATGGTCAATGGCGGCTGCCGGTAGTCCTGAGTATTCTGTTCCAATGCCTATTCTCAGCTCTAATGCCCCTGGAATCGGATAATCATCAAAGGCGGAGCCTGGAACTTGGATGTCATATTGGAGCCACTCATCAGTTGTGTCACCTGACTCGAATACACGAACCCTTGATTCAAAGTCACCAAAGCTGACAAAGAGATAGAAGTAGTCATTCATGGTCGATTGACTTCGCACGTAGTAGTGAAGAGACACTTCCGCTGAGTATAGCTCCCTCCAAGGTACACCTATCTGCTGGCAAAGGAAAATCCTGTCGCTTGGATCCACAGAATTAGATGTGCCATAGTTCGCAGTGAATCTCCATCCCATGGATCCCTCCCTACCATCTCCTGCATAGCTATGGAAGTAGAGATGGCCGTAATATGGATGCAGGGGGTCTTCACTCTTTTCAATTATCGCCCAGTTATCGGGGACGTTGTATTCCTGTGAACTCCAGGGCCAACCAGATACTATCGTGCGTTCAGTATGGTAGGTATCAAGCAGTCCATTCTGGATGGGAGTGAATCGAGTAGAAATGTGGTCCATGGTTCCGCTCAATGCGGTACCTGTCCAGCCTTGAGGTGCACTAATGGATACCGGAGTCGGCGCTGATGAGTCGATTAACACCAACTCCTGTGAATCATTGGTGATTGCTCCGTCTAGACCAACATCCTGCGGTGCACCACTTCCCCCATAGGACTGGCCTTCTGATAGGGCCCAATTGTCTGTCCATTGGACCTGTGATCCGGGATAAGCCTCCGTTACATTGCTGCTAGAAATAAAACCAGGAATTGGAGAAACAACCAGGACTAGCATTCCTACTACCATCAGCTGAAACAGGAGATTTCGCGTCTTGTTTCTCATTCTCAAAGCGGGAATTTTGGACGAAGAAGGCATCATGGCTTATCACCTCCCTTCTTGAGAATGCTATTGATGAGGTCTTCAACAAGCTCCTTTGGAAGCTCCTGAACTTGCTGCATAATTGTTTCCAGTTCGCCGCCTCCAATTCCTGCCTCGACTAGTTTCCTACGTATATTTCGAATCTCTTCCACGCTGACTAAATCTGGTGGCAATTCGTCCTTTGCCTTTGTGAGGTCAGGTTGTTTCTGTTCAGATTCCTCCGGAAGTGACTCCTCTTCAATAACTACTGGTTTTGATGGAGGAGCAATCTCCTCTCCAGCGATCTGTGCTCTTGCCTGTGCTAAGGTTTCTTCCCGGATCTTCTCAATGCTCTTCTTTTCCTTCTTAGAGTGTTTGATTAGTTCTTGATCGATTACTTCCTTAATGAAAGCGGCCTGCTCGCTTGGCTTCATTTTTGCTACATCTGCTCGAAATTCATCTAGCTCCTCGGGCCTTAATTCTGTCAGGATAGACAGCTGAATTAGCAGTTCCTCCAACTCTGGAACTTCAGCTGTCAGGGAATATTCGGGCATACTATCA
>JBHLQS010000250.1:0-3730 GCA_048883405.1 Candidatus Thorarchaeota archaeon | reverse complement strand
GTGACCATCATTTATCGTAGGTCAAGGGCAGAGATGCCAGCAATTCATCATGAAATCGAAGATGCACTTGAGGAAGGAATAGAGTTGAAGGTTCTAACGAATCCTGTAGAGTGCATCGAGTCGAAGGGAAGACTCTTAGGAGTCACCTGTATAGAAATGAAACTCGGGGAGCCTGATGACTCAGGAAGAAGACGACCAGTGCCGATTCCTGGTTCCGAGTTCTCGATTCCATTCGAGAATATGATTATCGCAATAGGTCAGCGTGCTGATCCCAAAGGACCTCATGCTGGGCTGGAAATGACTGAGTGGGGAACTCCAGTGGTCGACCCCGTCACTCTCCAGACAAGCATAGAGAATGTCTTTGCAGGCGGTGATCTTGCTACTGGTCCTGGACTTGTTGTTGAGGCCGTAGGTCAAGGCAATGCCGCTGCTGAGTCTATTCATAGATTCCTCCAAGGTGAGGACTTGAAGACAGGTCGCCCCGAGACCTTCTTGGAAGTTGCTTCTGAAGAAATCAGAAAGGCACGCTTCGGAGTTCATCCGCGAGCAGAAATGCCAAAGATCTCAATCTACAACAGAAGAACCACTTTCAAGGAGGTCGAAACTGGCTTCGATGCTGAAACCGCTGCAGTCGAGGCGGGAAGATGCCTGAACTGCACTGTGTGCTCCGAATGTATGGAGTGCGTTGAAGCGTGTCAGCGTGAAGCAATAGACCATACTCAACAAGATGAGATAATCGAGCTTGATGTAGGAGCAATTGTGATGTCGACAGGCTACAAGTTGTTTGACGTCAAAGAGTATCCTCGTCTTGGATATGAAACCCAACCGAATGTCATCACTGCAATGGAGTATGAACGTTTGATCAATGCAGCTGGACCGACGGCGGGCCACTTGGTTCGTCTGAGTGATGGCAAGGCGCCTCGATCAATAGGTTTCATCAATTGTGTAGGCGCGAGAGATTTGAGCAAAGGAGTACCTAATTGTTCAAGAGTATGTTGTATGTATTCCATCAAGAATGCTGTCATGGCAAAGGAACATAATCCCAACACTGAGGTCACTGTATACTATGCTGATATCAGAGCATTTGGGAAGGGCTTCGAAGAGTTCCTTGAAATGGCTAAGACACGATTCGGGGTCAATTTCATCAGAGGTAGAGTTGCTGAAGTAGTAGAGACCGACGACGGAGATTCTCTAGTCAGAGTTGAGAACATAGAGGATCTGATGTTTCTGCAGAACAAGCATGATCTAATCGTTTTGAGCGGAGGAATTCAACCTTCACAAGGCATGCGAATTCTTGCAGATGACATTGGAATTGAACTTGATGACGATGGATATGTGAAAGTAGAACACCCGCTGTTGTACCCAGTTGACGCAGATGTGAATGGTATCTACACCTGCGGCTGCTCGGACGGTCCGAAAGACATTCCGGACTCTGTTGCGGCAGGAAGTGCAGCAGCGATGAGGGCAACTATTGTCCTCGCGAGGGGAGGTGAAGTAGAGTGACTGAAGCAGAAATCAAAACAGATGCTGCAGCCGATGTGCCAAGAATTGGTGTATTCGTCTGCATGTGTGGGCACAATATCGCAGGTACAGTCGATGTGGAGGCTGTCGCCAAGAGCGCAGAGAGTTTGCCTCATGTGGCTTTCGCCACCTCAACGATGTTCATGTGTGCAGACTCAGGACAGCAGCTCATCAAAGACAGTATCAAGGAGTATAATCTAAACCGTGTGGTTGTCGCTTCCTGTAGTCCACGGATGCATGAACCGACATTTCGAAGAGTGGTTGAAGAAGCGAATGTGAACCGCTACCTATTTGATCAAGTCAACCTCAGAGAGCACGTCGCGTGGTGCCATATGCGACAGCCTGAGGAAGCAACAGAGAAGGCAAAGGACCTTGTCCGGATGTCAGTTGCACGCGCTGCGCTTCTTCAGTCTTTGCCCGTCAAGACCGTGAAAGTCGAGCCAAAAGCTCTGGTTGTAGGAGGTGGCGTCACTGGGATGCGTGCAGCTCTGGATGTAGCAGACCGAGGCTTTGATGCCATTCTTGTCGAACGAGAGAAGAACCTCGGAGGACAAGTGGCGAAACTGGCTAGTGTCTATCCAACAGGTGAGCAGGGTGATACATTGACGAAGCAGCTCATCAATAGAGTAAAGGGTCATGACAGGATCGAGGTCTTTACGGAGTCAAATGTGACTGACCTAGATGGCTATATTGGCAACTTCGATGTAACAGTGACCACAAATGATGCGGATAAAGTGCATCGAGTCGGCACTATTATTGTGGCCACAGGGATTCAACCATTCAAACCGTACAACTACTATTCCTACGGAGATCATCCGGACATTGTGACACTGGCTGAGCTCGAGGAAATGCGCCTCAAGGGAGAGGTCTTGAGGCCAAGCAATGGAAAACCACCGAAAACTATCGCGTACATTGGATGCGTCGGTTCTCGTGAGCCTGGTGTGATGGGGCATGAACACTGCTCCAGAGTCTGTTGCACAGCAATCGCAAAGAGCGCAGGAGAACTCAAGGAGTTTGCCGATGAAATAGTCATTCTGTATGAGGATCTTAGAACATATGGGAGAGGTCATGAAGAGATACATAGAGAGGCTAGAGCCAAGCACGTAATCTACAGCAAATATCCGCCGGATAAGAAGCCCCGGACTCAGGTTTCGGATGGAGATCTTGCTCTGCATTGGCATGATGTCTTCTCTGATGACGACCTCGTGATGAAACCAGACCTACTAGTCCTAGCCACAGCATTGGTGCCTCCTGATGGAATTGACGAGGTTTCCAAGGTCTTCAGCCTTACAAGAAGTCCAGATGGATTCTTCAATCCTGAGCATGTCAAGCTTGCGCCATTGACAACACACACCGCTGGTGTAATGATTGCAGGGGGAGCTCAAGCGGCAAAGAGCGCCTCTGAGGCAATAACGGACGCTAGTGGCGCAGCCGCAAAAGCAGTTGGACTCATGGCTCGCGGGGATGTGGAGATAGAGGCTACTGTATCACGTGTCACACCGGAGCTTTGCTCATCCTGTCATACATGTATCACGGCCTGTCCATACGGAGCGATCTCAATGGATGAGTCGCATGACCCGCCCATTGCATTCGTGACGGAGGCGAAGTGCCATGGATGCGGCACATGCGCGGCAGCTTGTCCCAGTTCTGCAATTATGATGTTGCACTCCACTGATGACCAAATTCTTGCAATGGTTGAGGCATTTCTGTGTCCGCCTATGAACCCTGAAGGAGGTTCTGTCTAATGGCTACCGCATCTGGGACCAAGACTAGTAACGAATGGGAACCCAGGATTGTTGCATTCTGCTGCAATTGGTGTAGCTATGCTGGAGCGGACTTGGCTGGTACAAGCCGAATCCAATATCCACCCAATGCACGTATCATCCGGGTAAACTGCACTGGAAGGATTGACACCGAGTTTATCCTGGGTGCACTGGATCAGGGTGCGGATGGCGTACTAGTATCTGGATGCCATCCTGGGGATTGTCATTATACATCTGGCAATCTAAAGATGCGAGCCAGATGGGCAATTATGGCTGAAGCAGTCAAACAAGCGGGCATTGACCCAAGGCGAATTCGGCTTCAGTGGGCGAGTGCCTCCGAGGCGCAGGTATTCGCAGACGGGGTAACGAAATTAATAGAACAAGTGAAAGAAGTTGGTCCAATAGAGAGGTCATGGGTATGACAGAGTTCACAATGTACTTCAATC
>JBHLQS010000249.1:0-3746 GCA_048883405.1 Candidatus Thorarchaeota archaeon | reverse complement strand
AAGCTCACGCATCAATCAAGAATAACAGGGCGCTTTATTGGGCTGGTTATATTCAACTGGCTTATGGAATATTCGAATTAATTGACACAGTTGTTATTAGTCTAATATCAGTTGGTTTGATTCCCAATCTCTACATGTTATTGGTGAGTGTTGACACTGAGGTTGGAAGGCTCTTGGAAACAATGCCAGTCATTTTCATTCCCATCTTTGCTTTCATTGCAAGTCTTCGGCTGTTGTCAGGATATTGGATTCTACAGAATAGGATGAAGGGAGTCTGGACTGCCCTTTTTATTACTGGAGTCTCAATAGTCGCAGTCTGGTTCTTTCTACCTTTTGGTGCTCTTGATCTAGTGATCATTGGTCCATTTATCGTCCTATTGTTCACTGGTTATAGTCGAGATTCTCCAATAATACCAGAATGATTTTGCTTCGCAGGCGAAGTCATGAATGTGATTTGAATCTCAGAATCATATTGCCAGTAGTTTCGAATCATTGATGACTAGACTATGAATTTACTCTGTCATTGCTGAAAGCAAGACTCTTCACTGTGACCGGAAAGACCTGACCTGATTGGAGAGGTGCGCCGATGTCGATCCAGTCCCCTTCCTCTAGCTGCAACTCATCCAGACTAATGAGATTCTGCTGAATCGAAGTCTCTCGACGAGTTGCTAATCCAACCATCCTGCCAATGTCACTTGCGAATAGGAGAATCACCATCATGTTGGTTGCTACTGTCTTGGGCAGAGAATTCTCAATGCCTTTGACAAACTCCTGAAGCCATGAATAGGACCGATACAGAGAATCTTTGAAGTATAATGCAACAACCTCGTGCCCCTCTGTAAGGTCGTACTTGTTGAATGCTCGTATCACTTCATCTTCCACTCGTCCCAGTCTGTAATTCTCAGTTGTTACATTGATGGGCAGAACAGGGACATTTGCTATAGGAAACTCGATGCTCTTGTCGAAGTAGCAGGTCGAACCAGATACAGACAGCGTGAAGGCACCAGCTCCAATGACTGTCGCTCTAATCTTGTTCGCTGGCTCTATGACTCGCATGCTCTTTTCGCCAACCAAATATCTGATCTCCTCCGCAAGATACCGTCCAATGTCATCGAACGTTTCCTCACCACCGTAGTAGATTTCTGCGATGCCGCCTGAGAATGAGTAGTCATCAACCTTGGTTGTAAAGTCCAAATCACTAGTCATCATGAGCTCCTTAGCAATGCGACTTGTTGCAGAACCTCTCATTACCTCAATCAGTGCCTTTGCATACTCACGGGCAATTACTCTAGCATCTTCCTCAGAAATAATGTCATCCAGCTTGTAATCCATACCTAGTTCTTGCATGAGGAAGTCAGTCGGCTCATCGATTCGCCAGATTTTGAAGTCGTTGTCTATCCCTAACAGACGCCCACCCACATTGATGCAAGCCGTACTTAGGACACCGCCATTGGAGGCTATGGCAATATTGCTGGTTCCTCCACCTATGTCCACGTTCATTATCGTTCGCTTGGTCTCTCGAGACAGGTCGACAATACCGCTTCCCATTGCACCGAGAACACTCTCATAATTGGGCCCTGCTGCTGCACTGACGAATTTCCCGGACTTAGAGGCCAAGCGTCGAACAATCTCCTCCGCATTCTGCTTCTTGGCGGTCTCACCGGTGACGATGACAGCCCCAGATTCCACCATCTCTGGTGTGATGCCAGCTTTCCTGTATTCTTCTTCACAGAATTCGATTATCGATTCAATGTCGATTGTGTACCTATCAAGAAGCGGAGTGAAGATGATTTCACTCTCGTAGATAATATCTCTGTCAGTTAATATGAATCGGTTTGTAGGATTGAGAAAGCTTCTCTCTCTATTGAGGTGGAGTCGGGAGAAGACAAGATGCGAGGTCGAGGAGCCAATATCGATACCCACACTCAGAAGCTCTAGATTCTCGGAGCTGTCATATTTCGGAACTACAATGCCCTTTGGTGCTGGTCTAGGTTTGGCTGCTTCCTGAGCTTTTAAGGTCTCTTTCAGCTTATGGTGTTCAGCACTGGAAAGTGCCGAATTGAGAATTGGACTGACAAGACCCATCAGTCTGTCAAAATTCGCACCGGGTTCGAGGATAGTGCTTAGAGCAGGTCTGAATTGCTTGATGAGAAGATGAAGGCCAGCAATGTCAGTGGTTTCTCCTAACTCGTTTTGCCGAATCAATGATTCATATTCTTGGGCGAACTTCTCTTCGAGTTCCTCAGCTTCATCGCCGAAGTGCTCTTTGAGGAAATCACTTACAATTTCTATGATTTGCCACTTTAGTCGATTTGCATCAACCATCATGTTCCCGCCTAAGAGTACTCCTTATTCTCGTTGAACACTAGGCTCTTCACTGTGACAGGGAAGGACTGAGTATCCTTGAGAGGTGCCCCTATATCTATCCAGTCACCTGCTTCCAATAGAAGTTCATCTAGAACCAGAATGTTGCTTTTAATGGAGGTTTCATCACGTACAACAATGCCCAGCCGTTTGGCCACATCATATCCAAAGATTAGGATTATCAACTTCTTTCTGGAAACGGAGTTTGGCAACGCTTCCTCAATCGCCTTAGCAAATGGCGGTAGCCAGCCGTCTCCCGTGTAGACACTCGATACAACTCGGTCATTGAAATAGAGAGCGACCACATCTTGTCCTTCAATCATATCGAAGGTTGTGAAGGATCTTCGAATTCCTTGCACCAGACTGTCTGGAGTAAACTCCCCACTTCCCCAAGTGACAGGGAGAACAGGTATGTTTACCAATGGGAGTTCTATATTCTTGTCGAAGAATGTAGTTGATCCTGATACTGAGAGAGAGAAAGCACCTGCACCTATGACCGTAGCTCGTATCTTATTCTCAGGTTCTTCAATGGGCAGTCCTAGCTCTTCAACAAGGGATTTGATTTCTTCTGCAAGCATGGTGCCAATGTCATCAAAGGTTTCGTTACTCCCATAGAACATCTCAGCGACTCCGCCTGAGAAAGAATAGGCATCTATTGGCATTGAGAAGTCTAAATCGTCAGTCATCATCAGCTCTTTGGCAACGACGCTCTTTGCTGGACCTTGCATTACTTCAACCAGCGCTTTTGCAAGCTCCCGAGCAATAGTCCTGGCATCTTCTTCTGCAATGGTATCTCCAAGTAGATAGCTCATTCCGAGTTCATTCATGACAAACTGAGCTGGTCCGTCAATCCTCCAAATCTTGAAGTCTTTCTCAATCCCAAGCAAGCGACCTCCAACATTGATGCAAGAGGTGCTGAGAACCTGTCCACGTGCAGCAATTGCTAAGTTGCTAGTCCCTCCACCCACATCAACGTGAAGATGTGCCTTCTGAGTATAGAGGGATTGATCAACAACTCCACTTCCCATAGCACTTAGTAGCGACTCAAGATTGGGTCCTGCAGCAGCACTAACGAACTTCCCAGATTCTGAAGACAAGCGGCGAACTATCTCAGCCGCATTTTGCTTTTTGGCGGTCTCTCCGGTCACTAAGACAGCACCGGTTTCAACCATCTCAGGCGTTATTCCAGCCTTCTTATACTCATCCTCACAAAACTCGATGACCTTCTCAATATCGATATTGTAGCGGTCAATGAGGGGCGTAAAGATAATCGAGCTCTCATACATAATCTCTCGATTGACAAGGTTGAAACGATTGGTGATGTTGAAGAGGCTGGTTTCTCGCTTTAGAGTGAGCCGGGAGAAGATGAGATGTGAAGTTGA
>JBHLQS010000248.1:0-3785 GCA_048883405.1 Candidatus Thorarchaeota archaeon | reverse complement strand
AAAGAAGCATCAAACACTGTAAGTACCGCCAGGAAGATATCAGATGTTCTGACTTCCTGAGAGCATACGATTAGACCGGAGTCGGCCATCTAGGCCTCACCGGGCGTCCCTTCTTGTATCTGAAATCGCATCTCTCAGCTCCTTCAGCAATTGTCTGCGACCTTTCAAGGCCAGAATCAATCATCTTGGAGGGAATGTAGTCAATTAGGCACATGTACTTCGCGAACTCAAATGCGCCCTGAGTTTCATAGAAGCGGCAAAGTGCACACTGAGTGAAATCCAGACCAATGTCATATTCATCATCTTTCCCATCAAGATATTCAACAACCCAATCATCACTGTACTCCCTTAATTGAGACCGCTCCGAAGCTTGTTTGAACTTGCGTCTTGAGAACCTCGAGAAAGCAAACCTCTTCATGAATGAAAGAACGAGGCTTGGTGTTTTGCTGTAGATGGCTTCAAAGATATCATAGTTGAGCTTGCCTATCTGTTCGGTGGTCAATCCTTGCTCCTTGAGTACAAAGTAAAGCGCCAAGGTCATTGCTCCTGTTTCTAGCTCCTCAGAGAACTGATTCTTCTTTCCTCCAATGTATGGAATATCAGGAATTATCCCTTCAAAACGGTCTCGCGTAAGCTTCAGAATTCTGCCAGACTCACCATCCCCGAATCTGTCAGAGAGAACTGGCAGTGCAATGCGCGTGAATTTCTCGAAGTCCTTTAGCAATCTAGGACTCTCATGGCTGTAATTTGATTCCATTCAATCTCTTCTCCATCCACAATTCATTAGCCACCTCGGTAAAGAATTAATCTATTCAATTATGAATCAGGGAAATCAGGGCTTGTTAATACATACCGAAGGGTAAATCTCTATGAAACGAAAGCCCTGAATTACAGGATTGTAGACATTGAGTGAAGGTTCAGATTGGCTTGAATACGACTGGCTTGAGAGCGCCAGAAACATTGTGGACTGGGTAAGCGAAAGACCGCCTAATGAGCGCATCATGATTTTCCTTCGGCATTCTCACAGAAACGAAATTCCCGACCACTCAGTCCAGTTTAGCACGGGACTTACAGAGATAGGCAAGCAAATGTCATATGAAATGGGAAAGAGGCTACCTGTTAACAGACCTATTCGAATCTTCTTCAGCTTCGTTCCAAGATGCTATGAAACAGCCGAGGCGCTTGCCAACGGGCTCAGAGTGAACGGAGCAGACATTGTTGAGTTTGAGGCCATTCCTATACTAGTGATGCCAGAGTTTGATGACGAAGCAGTATGGGAGAATCTCCAGCCTGATGGGAAGAATGTGACTCAATTTGTGAATCGGTGGGCTGATGGCGAGTTTGGCGAGATGATTGAATCTTTTAAGTCGTATAGAGGTAGGCTATTGGAAGCAACGATAGAGAAGCTGAGGAATGAGAACAAGTCGGTCATGCACATTCATGTGACTCATGATCTGGCTCTGATGTCAATCAAGCGAATTCTGTTGCAGCGAACCATAGGAAATCTAGATAGAGAGCCCTATCAAGGAGGGATCTGCATCTCTATCAACAGAGGAGTCTCACACCTTTACAATTCAGAAGAGGTAACACGCCTTTAGCTAAGTGGCTAGAAATCTTCTCAGTCCTTTGCTTAGGAATCCGAATGATTTATTAGCGAGTAGTTAAAGAGTTTAGGTTAATTCTGTTAAGGTATTCGCATTAACTCGGATGGGTCAAGAAATGTTCAGCTACCTTCGATATCCCACCAAGCAACAGGGCCTTATCTGGCTCAGACGCCGCCAGAGGGAAAGACCCTCAGAAATCGCCAAGGATCTGAAGGTGTCAAGACCGTTTGTCACCATGGCCCAGAAGACAGCAGAGGAACGAATCCTCAAACTCCTTCAGCATACAGCATCGGTCAATCGAATAAAAATAGAGCGACTCAGCACACGATATGGCATTGCCAAAGGATACTGTGCTGCCTACGATACGGACACTTACATCTTCTATTCTCCAAAGATCGGTCTTCAAATTTGGTATGAGCACAAGCGAGATTGTGGCACATGCGAAATGAAGAACCAATGCCTAAGGACTCTTCGAACACTGGCGGAGGAGTGGGAGATCCCTCTTCCAGATGACAGGCCTCCAACAGAACTTGGCATTTACCTGGTTGATATAATTGCGAGGCGATTGAAGTGGAGTCAGAAATAAAGAGCAGTACAAGAATATGCCCATTAACTCCAGTTTCAAAGGCGGGATTAAGCCTGCATTTCAGACCTAATCCTATCTTAGTGGCTGTCAGTCTAACATTCATCTTGATGGCAAGCGGCTTAGTGTATTATTGGATGCTGCCACTACCTGCTGAAGAAACCCCTAATGCTGTCATAGCGATTGATGGGGATGCCGACTTCTCGGACACAGCTCTGCTAGAGGGTTGGCCTGGTGATGGTTCTCCTGAGAACCCTTACATAGTTGAGGGGTTGGACATTGACCCTGGTGGGGCAATTGGTCACTGCATATTGATTGAAAATACTGGAGTAAGCTTCATCATAAGAAACTGCAATCTCACTGGGGCTAGTTCTTATCTTCTTGGCATAATAAATGCTGGAATCACTCTAGTGAATGTTTCTGGCGGTTTGCTAGTCAACAACTTCTTCCACCAGAATATGGCAGGCATATACCTAGCAGACTCGCGTTCCAACACCGTGGTCAACAACACCTTCCACGACAACTCCTGGGGCATATGCCTAGCAGACTCGCTCTCCAACACTGTGGTCAACAACACCTTCTTCTACGCCCGTATGCACTATGGGAGTACCGGCATTGACCTAGAAAATTCGCATTTGAACAATATAGTCAACAACACCTGCAATGTCACGTCCGTGGGCATCTGCGTCGATGGATCAGGTCCCAACACCTTGGTGAACAACACTTGTAGCAATGCTGAAATAGGCATCTACCTCTATGAATCAGAATCAAACACCGTGGCGAACAACACGTGCAACAGCAACGACATGGGCATCCACCTCTTATTCTCAGAGTCCAACACCATTGAGAACAACAACTGCTTCAACAACACTGAACATGGCATTTACATCCTATACTCAGAAAACAACACTTTGTCGGACAACACCTGTAACAGAAACAGGATTGGCATATACCTCCGTCGCTCTGATTTCAATATCGTGGCGAGCAACACCTGCAACGACAATAACATTGGCATCTACTTCTTTATCGAGACGGACTCACACAACAATATGGTCGACAACACATACCTCAACAACAACGAACAAGATCTAGTAGAGGAGTTTTATACCAGGGAGGAGGATCCTGAGGTTCCTGAAATTCCACTGCTATTCGAGTTTGCAGGCTTCATAGGGTTCATAGTAATCACATTGCTGGCCGGATTGGACGTGGGCGGACAGCTGTCAAAAGGGGGAAGTTAACCTAAGTTATAATGGAGGTGTATTCGCTGTGGTAGATAGACTGGATTTCAAGATAATTGGATTGGCTAATCTGAGAGAACGCAGTGATTTCTTGTATCTCAACACTAGTAGGAGAGGAAAGAATCGTTGAGTAATGCAATAAAAGCCTCATTCATACTCGGTGCTATTGGTGGTTTCCTCATCGCACTAGTAGAAATCCCAGCACAGCTTGGCTGGACCTGGGCCGATGTCCCGTGGGATGAAGTACAGTTCTTCCTGATGCTTATCCTAGGTTTGATCCTATTCAGTATAGGGTTCTTTGGACTATGGCGAAAGAGCGGGAACGTCATTCCGCTGGTCAGTGCTATATGCATCATCGTG
>JBHLQS010000247.1:0-3793 GCA_048883405.1 Candidatus Thorarchaeota archaeon | reverse complement strand
AATGAATCCTGCTGTATCTCCCCCTACAAATCCTGCAATATTCGGAGCGATGTATACATTTGCCTGTGGATTGGACTCGATCCCCAATACTTCTCCGTTAGTATTGAGAGCATCACGCACTACTGGCTCAAACGGGGATCTTCCCAGGGAGGTAGTGTCCAATCCAAGCAGCAGGTGATGCATTGCAGGATTGCCTACTATAGACACCCTAGTGACAGTTTCAATGTTGATGTCAGTTGAAGACACCAACTCAATAATGAGTTCATCAAGCCTGCTCAGGACAATGTTCCTGAGGGTCTGCGCACCACTCTCTTCAAGGTCAGCATAAGATATGCGGGACATAATGTCCTCACCATAGATGACTTGCGGATTGAGTGATGCCGCCTGTCCTAATTGAATTCCCTTCTCCATTCCTAATAGATATGCCACAATCGTTGTGGTCCCCAAATCTACGGCTATGCCCATTTGGCCAGCAAGGCCTTCATCAATATCCCACTCCATGGAGCTCGGTGTTCCGTCCATGAGTATCTTAGCTTGTGCCGCATATGGGATAACCACTCTTGTATCAGTCTGTATCTTATGTTCACAGGCTAGCCGAACACCCATCTCTATGTCTGCCTCTGAAATGTGTGCCATGTCATTTTGTGATGGCTCTACAACTGGCTCTATTGTAACGAAGCACTTACCGCAGGTGCCTCTTCCGGCACACTCAGACGAGATGTGCAGGCCAAGTTTACGTGCCGCATCCAGAATAGTGCTTGATTCATCAACTGCGATTCGAAGCCCTGAAGGCTCGAAGACAACACGCTTTTTCGGCACAGGAATTCCTATCCTATGAGATACCTTGGGTGTGGACGTTCCGGTCTGATACGTTCTTCTATCAAACTCCCAGATAAAGCCACATCAATCATGGCAACTGAAGGGAATACTAGTGGAGCATGCTTGATTGGTCCATAAAGGACAAAATCAGCTCCCAACGCAATGGGCATCAGGTTACTACCAACAAATGCAGGAGTCTTTGCAGCCTTTCCAAATTTCGGTACAAGACCATTCCACATCGCCACTGCGTTGTGTGCTCCGCATCCAACAGGAAGACCAAACTTGTCCTTTATCATCATCAGTGCCCTACAAGCGAGCCCAAGAGTTGGAAGATCAACAACTCCAGTGTCAAACATTATGTTGTCTACTCCTATACTGCTAGCCTTGTCATATGTTTCGTCAGCGAGCTCTGCTCTTTTCGTTGCTGAGGTCATCGCCAAGTTGGAGAAAGTCAAGATCACTGCATTTCTGAGACCGATCTCTTCTATTTTAGAATAGATGGCTTCATCATCATCCGGTGTGAGCGAGTTGAGCGCCACCCTGTCAAGGAGGCCCGCGTTTCTTGCAGTCTCAAGACCGGCAATATTAACCTCGGATGAGCCAGAACCATCGATTAGCAGAGGCATGTCGGTTTCATCTGCCAGATATCGGAGGTAGCTTTCCATTGCTTGAGGAGAGGATGCGACCACATCAAGGACACTTGGAAGGCCAGTCCTTTCTGATATGTCTGCAAGTCGGTTTAACATTGTTTCAGTGCCTGCTTTGTCAATCTCTCCACTCCTAACATTCCTCACCAGTCTATCTTTGGAGTAGAAAATAGAGCCTACCATTGCAGTTGGAATAAGGCCAGGAATTCCGCCAATCTTGACGGACCCTATCTCCAATGTTTTCTGTTCGACACTATAGCTGTACACATTTCATTTCTCCAATTTCACTGCAGTACGCCTCTCAGTATTCCCACCTACCCATGAATCTTTGCTTGAGAACCAGTACTCATAGTAAGTGATTGCTTCAATTGATAAGATGCTGTCCTTATGATAAGCGAGATGGCTACTTCATCGAACTGTGCTATGGTTTGTCAGATATTTCCCATGGCTTAATCGACTCGTCTTGAAATTCGACGACCTTGTTGGATATGGAAAGCGAAAGGATTCAGCACAGGTGTTGAAAATCGACTAATTCTTGCCGAAACGACTCATCGTTACGCCTGAAAATCTCTTATAATACAATACCATTTAATGTACTTCCCAAATAGGGATAACTGCGTTCGTGTAACTGGAGACTAGGTTCCAATGAGCAAAGGTGCGAGAAAGTCATCTGGCTCTCCTGGCTTGCGAGAGTTTAGAAAAATCGCAGAGGAATTTCCATTTGCTGTATTGGAATCGAAGATGGACCTTCAACTTGTCTACATGAATAGCTATGCACTTCGCCTTCTTCATGTTGATGATAAGAGTCAGCTCAAATCTCTGTCAATGAAGTCCTTTATTCCCCCCGTCTATGAAGACCGCTTCAAGGAAACAATCAAGGAGTTGAAGAAGAGAAAGAGGCTCATTGTGCAGATAATGTCACTTCAACGACTTGATGGCAGTACGATTGATGCTGAGATTCGATTTCAGACGGTCGGCAAGGGAATCGCAAAGAGGATACGTGTCTTCGCAATCGATGCTAGCATAACAGGATCTCTGGCTCCTAGATTCCCTTTCAACGATGAAGTCTTGATAGCCATGATTGACCGAACCCATGATGGGATTGCGCTAATTGGTGACAAATTCGATATTGAATACGTAAATGAACAAGCTGCTAATATCATTGGGAGTTCAAAAGAAGACCTCATAGGGCAAGATTTCCGCAAATTCATGACGAAACAAATAGCCTCTCAAATAAGTGAAAGGTATTCTAAACGAAGAGGTGGGGGGGAGGAGCCTACAACCTATCCATTGCAGATAGTTTCCAGAGAAGGGCTGCCTTTGATCGCTGACCTCCGAGTTTCACTAGTCCGAGCTTCTGATGGCTCAATGAAGACCCTTGCACACATTCTTGATGTTACTGACAGACGTAGGGAACAGGAGGCCCTCGCAGAGACCGAGGAGCGGTATCGCGTACTTGTGGAAACCATGAATGACGGATTGGCCATTGATGATGACAAGGGTCGACTTGTCTATGCCAACGAAGCCTTCTGCGATATGTTAGGTAGATCACAGAATGAGATGGTGGGTCAAGAGTGGGTACGATTTGTTAAAGGCCGTGGTCCGGACTGGGTAAACAATCTGATTGAGGAACGGCGAGATGGAAAACATGCTCGCTACGAGCTTGAGTGGATACGCAAAGATGGAGAAACTGTTCCTACCATCATTTCAGCAACACCGCTATACGGTGACGATGATGTTTTCGATGGAACTTTCGCCGTTATAACAGAGATATCTGCACAGAAGGAAGCAGAGGACACAATCCAATTCTATCTCGATCTACTCACACATGATGTTGCAAATCAACTGCAGGTAATCATTACTGCGGCTGGGCTTCTGGATGTTGACCTGCCTCGGTCGTATCTAATTGATGCGCAGAATGATATTCTAGACGCAGTAGAACGATGCAACAGGCTCATTACGAAAGTGAAGCGTGCAGGAGAGTTTAGAAGACTTCCCACAACGAAGATTGAGCTGACAAGCATATTGGATGAGAAAATCAACACTTTGGCACGAGTTCATGGTGCAACGGTTTTCCTGGAAGATATTGAGGCTCCCATATTCGTCAGAGCAGATACACTGCTTGGTGAGTTAATATGGAACCTTCTTGAGAATGCAGCAAGACATAATCCAAAAGAGAAGCCCCGGATTTGGGTTGGCGGGAGTAGGGAAAATGGGATGTATAAACTATCAATATCTGATGACGGTCCTGGCATAAGCAGTGCCCGGAAGAAGACGATCTTCGGGAAGCGAAAACACTCTGGCGGTGTGGGTCTGACTCTTGTGGC
>JBHLQS010000246.1:0-3803 GCA_048883405.1 Candidatus Thorarchaeota archaeon | reverse complement strand
TGTCTGAACCACCCTCATGCTGCAGGCTTTAATGCGGTCTTGGCAACTGTGATGGACATCTATGCGGCTGGAGGTACCCCAACATCCTTTGCAGTTGCTCTTTCGTACTCGGACGCTAAGATAGGCGAGCAGCTGCTGGAGGGCCTAATTGAAGGCTCTCAGTCATTTAGAGTTCCCATCGTACGAGGGCACACGAGTCCGCAATCACGTCTGACTTATGTTGTTGGATCTGCCACGGGAACAGTTCGGAAGGATCATCTTCTGACTGCAGGAGGAGCGGAATCTGGTGATGCTCTGGTCCTTCTCTTTGATAAGGCTGGACAAAGAGGAGCAAGCTACAGGCTTGGTTGGGACTCTGTGACTGGACATAGCTCTGAGCATGTCGTGAAGAGACTAACTCTGATGAACGAGCTAGCAAGCAAAAATCTGCTAAATGCCGCAAAGGACATATCCGTCGCTGGACTAGTAGGTACTGCAGGAATGATGCTAGAGTACTCAGGAAAGGGTGGCATCATTGATATAGATGCTGTAGATACGACACGCCCTCAATCCATAGAAATGAATGACTGGATTCGTATGTACATATCGTTGGGGTTTCTAGTGGCTGCGTCAGAATCGAAATTGAAACATATCGTGAGGATCGCAGACGCACACGATATGACAGCTGCCAAGATTGGAATTGTTGACGATAGCACAACTCTTCGGCTGCAACTCGCCACTGAAGTGAGAATTATGTTCGACTATTCCAAAGGTCCCCTGTTGATTCCAAAGGTCAGCACTAATGATACCTCCTAGTCCGTCATAGTTATAATGCACACTTGTCCGACTTGTTGATGAAGTGAGGAACTTGTCGACAACAAAAAAGACCTGCAGTATTGCAGGCTGCAACAAGCCCTACAAGAGATCCTTTGCCACAGTAAGGATAACTGAGAGTATAACCAAATCTGGTTTAAAGGTGAAGGATGCTCGGTCGCGCAAGACATACCTCTGCTCGGACCACTGGAAGCAAGTCAAGAAGGCTTTCAAGAAGGATACAAAACCTGAGCGGATGCGTTGGGGTCACTAACAATTGTCTTATCAGCATATCCTTCCTAGTAATTTCAGGAATCAAAGAAATGAGCGCCGAAGAGGATGTTTTCTCAAGACTGAATCCCAGCTGGAAGCTATGGCTTGAGTATGATGACGAATACGTATTTGGTCCGGGAGCTTATGCTATTCTTAAGAGCATTCAGGAGGAAGGAACCATAACCGCAGGAGCGAAGGCTCTAGGGATGTCATATCGCTATGCATGGGGTGTAGTGAGAAAGATTGAGCAGACACTTGGAGTGAAGCTCTTGGAAACCTTCAAAGGAGGTATCGAAGGCGGCGGAGGCGCAAGGATAACTGATTTTGGGACCAGGTTGATGGCTCTCTTTGCAAGTTTTCAAGAGAGTTTTGAGCAAGTGAGTCGTAAAGACGGCCGTCGTCGTTCATGAAAATCTAAGGACAATGGCCTTGTTTGGACAGTGGCTTCTGCAATCCAAGCACAAGATACAGTCCGCTGAGTGCATATGCTGATACGGAAACCTACGTATTCTGATGTTCATTGGGCATACTACTTCACAGACGTTGCATGTGTCAGGAGTACATCGTGCTGGATTCCTTCCGATACTGAACAGTGCTGACTTTGAGAATACGCTATAAAGCCAACCAGCGGGACAAATCCATCTACAGAACCACCTCGGCACCCAGAAGCTGACAACGACGATTAAGACCACAAATGCAAACTGGACCGTGAACCATTCCCATTGGGTCACATACCAGAGTGTTTCAAGACTTGTGGGCCAGTTCTGATGCGCAAACTCCACGAAGATTATGTATGCAGGATTGAATGGATTAAAAGCTCCATCTGCAAAGACGCCTAGTACATTTACCAATGCCTCTTCATTCCCAAGAACTGTGCTGATTCCAACCCATGCAGCTAAGAAACCTACGATGACAAAGATGTACATCTTTATTCGACGGAGTTCTTTCTCAGTTCCGGATGCTGGACGTACCTTGTTTCTATTCGGCAAGGATGCGAAGTCCTGAATGGTCCCTATGGGGCAGATCCATCCGCATGCTGAGCGTCCTAGGACTGTCACTATAATTATCATTGCGCCAAGAGTGAAGAATGGGAAGAATCCGGTAGTCAATTCAAGCTGAAGTGTGTCAAAGCTACCTGCTAGAACAGCAAATGAACCCTCTAATGGAGAAAGAATCGGAAGGGTGGGTAAAATATCTCGAAAACCTTGCCAGAAGGCTATGACTTGTTCCTCGCCAAACCATGCCGCGATAATGTAGATGTTGATTCCTATGAGGAATAGAATCTGCACGACTCTTCTTAGCATTCTTGTGTTGAGGATAAGACCCAGAGGATTTTTCAGACTGATTCTTGGAAGCTTATCGATTTCATGCTTTTCTTCAGTTGTTTCTTCTTCAGCGTTCTCATCTAGCTCAAGCCGCTCATCATCATCAGCCATATCATCAGTCCTTTCGGAATCCTCCGCCATTAGATTCAGACCTCTTATGGGGCGTATCGACGGCGAAGACTTGAGCTAGCATTAAAAAGCTTGTGTTGAAAGAAGAGTCCTTCCAGCTATGTTGCTGGCGTGAATGATATGTGTATATCACTCCCAATCAGCTGAATCACCAATGAATAAGCGCCTGGTCCCAATGGCGGCTGCAACACAATGGCATGTCCATATGTTTCACCCCAATACTGAGAAGGGACTCCAAGCTTCTCAAACGCAACTGTGAGAGTTCCACCGTTGGATGTGACTGACATACCCTCTGGCACATTGATACCGACGGACGTTTCGTTCACAGTTCCGGTGTCCACTCTTTCTGTTAGATTATGCAGCCTTTCAGCGAATTGCTCTGCCATCTCCAACTGTGATGCGTTGCCAAGTGTGTCTATGGTATATAATAGAACTGGGACTCCAATAATGACAGCTGTGCTCAACCCAACCGCGATGAGAATCATTTTCTCAAGAGACCGTGAAACCATGTTTCTTTGTTTGGCAATCTCCCCAATAAACGGCCCGCTCGATTATGAGTGTCACCGAAGGCTTTAAGCTATTATGAGCATCGTGAACATGGCTGCCAAACCATGAAGAAAATGGTCCCAATCCATGTTGGGCTTATAGGTCATATAGACCATGGAAAGACCGAGCTTGCAAGGGCACTCAGCGAGAAGGTGTCGACAGCTGGTCTTGACAAACACCCACAAGCCAGAGAGAGAGGCATCACAATAGACCTCGGGTTCACTATGTTCACCCTAGGCGACTTTCTAGTCACACTTGTTGACGCACCGGGACACGCTGATCTCATCAGGAGTGTTGTAGCCAGTGCGGCCATTATCGATGCCGCCATCTTGGTCGTTGCTGCTGATGAAGGCGCACAGATACAGACTGGAGAGCATATTGTTGTCCTCAAGTCAATGGGAATTGAGAATCTACTTGTGGCCATCACAAAGGCTGACACAGTTGATGCACCCCGGCTAGATGCGGTGGAACAGCAGATGAAGGACATCATCGCAGGTGCTCGAATCTCTAATGTTGACTATGTAGCGGTTTCCTCGAAGACTGGTGAAGGTCTAGACAAGCTTAGGGACATTTTACTCAGCAGGCTTGAACCCCAGAAGCGACAAAAGGATGGGCCTTTTTTGATGCCTATTGACCACGCATTCACTGTAAAGGGCCATGGCACAGTGGTCACAGGTACAATACTGCGTGGTACGCTAAGCACCAGTGAAACAGTCCAGCTTTCACCCCAAGGCAACT
>JBHLQS010000245.1:0-3915 GCA_048883405.1 Candidatus Thorarchaeota archaeon | reverse complement strand
ACTTCTTTGCTGGCTTCTTCTTGGGCTCGACAAGATCTCCCAGAGTCTCTTGAACGGTTTCAGTTTGCTCTGATTTCTTCTTTTGGCCCATTAATCACCGCCCTCCGCTGAAACTTCAAGTCTGTCTTCATCTCCATCTCCAAGAGGAACATCAGCGATGAGATCGGTACCTCGTGCATCAGTTTCTGTTTCCTCTTGGTCATCGGCAGTTTCAAATCCTGTGATGGAGTCACGAATCTTCCTCGCCACAACCTCCGCATCAAACACTGGTTTCTTCTTTCCGTCATTTGCGATTGCTGCGAGACTCTGCGAGAACTGATCAGCATACATGGCAAGAATGCCCGCACGCTTTGCCTTTCGCTTTGCCGTTTCTCGTCTAGTAATAAAGCGCCTGAATCTTCTACCTGCATCCTCAAGAGCCAATTTGATCTCACGTAGCAAAACTTCATCTTCTGCTAGTGCTTGTTTACTCTGCCCCTTGAACATCACGTGAACGTATGCTCCTGCAACATGAATGAACACCATGATTGGCCCGCGGGGTATGCCGTTATCAAAGGTCTGCACTTTGTAGTTCTTCCAATTAACCGATGTTGTTGCCTTCCAAGTTGCACAGTCACTGTTGTCTCTAAGCTTCGGAACGCGGTTTACAAACCGCCATAGAACCATTGGAGCAGAAGTTGCGGGTCTGATACTCCCACCATAAGCAATACATACCTCTACGGCAAAAGAGAGGCCTTTCCCGGAAGTTGGCTTTCTTGTAACTGCTGTAGCGAAGTCTGGCTCATAAGCCATGAGTATAGTCTGCTCAAATACCTCTTCTCCAACTGGGACTACTGTATCTGTTGGTGGTGCTATGTAGTCCTCTCCGGAGAATGACTTGTAGAGCAGTTCTATCTCCATCTTTGAGAGTGAGTCTGTGGGTGTCTTAGGGCTCAGTGTGTCCTGATGTCGCTTACGTAATTCCTTGTTTGCATTCGTGATGATGGTCTTTGCCTTGTTCCCGCTCAACCTCACAAAAGCCTTTGTAAGGAAGCTTCGCAAATCTGGCTCTGGAGATTCTCGAAGTAGGTCTTGAAACTCACCAATACGAATGCTTGCTGGATGAGGCTGAGCATATTTTGGCTCAGCAGGAAATTCCTTGACTCTTCTGGGATAGATGTGTACTGTTCCGTAGGGATCGATGAAAATAATGGTCACGTGAGAGTTGAGCAATGATGCCATCTCACAGTAGGTATCAGCATATCCACGCCGATATTGGATATTTAGATAGTTGAGTTTGATATAGGTCCCATGCTCAAATGGAAGATCCATGTTGATTGGGCCACTTACATATTCCTTCGTGTTTGCAGTAGTTGTATAGAAATCGGTGACAGTGGCTTCTTTAGCGTTGAACCGCCTCGATATGGTGAATATGGGCTTACCGGTTGTATTCTGAGCGTCGCTAAACGCAGAGGGAGCACCGAATCCCTGACTGCCTCGTGTCTGCCTTAGTTTTTCGGACTTGCTTGAAGCGAGGTAGATTCCAAACTTTTCCAGATCTGAAGGGACCATGCCTACTCCATTATCAAAGCATGTGAATTCATAGACTTTGAACCCCTCTTCATCGTCAAGTGGGACAAGGTCGGGCATCTGAACCTCAGTGAGTTGAATGACACAGAAAGGCTCTCGTCTGTTAATCATTCCTCGAAACGGAACCACAAACTTCCTGAAGTTTGTAAGGCGGTCCTGCAGAGTTTCTCTCCGTCGTGGCGGAATTTCAACTTCTTTGCCTTCTCGTACATCCTTCTCCAGCTTCTTACTAAGGGCAATTGAGTCATGAAGGGTTCCCTCAAGCTTTGTTCGAATCTCTTCAATATATTTGGGATCTAGTTGATCATCAAGTCGTGGATGCCGGGTGCTCTTCCACCACCAGCTCTCCACTGCGTCAATTGCATTATCTAGAAACTCGATGGCAAACTGGGTATGCTTGTTTAAGCCAGTTTCAAAGCCAACTAGCTGAGTTCTCTTCCGCATAAACTTGGCAATCGTACCTTGGCGAATATCCCCTGCTCCAGACACAACTGGATTTGGAGTTGTCTGCTTGCGAGGGGTTGATTTCTTTTTCTTCGCCTTTTTGGACTTCTTCTTCTTTGAACTCATGGCAATTCGCTCCGTTGAATACTGTGCTCAAGCATACTGGTTTGACATTCCCTTACCGACTTATAACCCCAGATAAGGCACAAAACGGTGTTTCTTGACTCTCACAGAGTTCTCTATATCGCATTTATTGTTTTCCCGTCAAAATACCCCTCTGGAGCCTATATGGCCTAGAATAAGTCAGAGTGTGGGTAGATTTTTCGCCTGCCATGCTTTCAGAATCCTTGAGACGTGAAACATTGTTGCATGAAAGAATCCAGCTATTCAATATCTCAGGAATTCCTGAGATTGAGAAAGGAACAGACCTAGTATCTGTCTTCTTGAGCTGCATTAAGAAGTCCAATTTAACATTGCAGGACAGAGATATTCTTGTCATAGCACATTCTATAGTATCGAAAGCAGAAGACAGAGTGGTACACCGCAACTCTGTGGAAGTTTCAAGAAGAGCTAGGGAAATAGCCGAGTCTAATGGCTTTGATCCTGTCCATGTTGAACTTGCATTGAGAGAAAGTCGAACTGTAATAAGGGATAAAGGTGTGCTGATTACTGAAACCAACATTGGGCTCATCTGCAACTTCAGTGGAGTCGACAGATCCAATGCTCCTCCAGATAGCTATATTTTACTCCCGCAGAACCCTGATGATAGTGCTGCAACAATTCTTACGACTCTAAAAAAGGAGACAGGTCTTGAACTTGCAGTCATTATTGCCGATACTCAAGGAAGACCTTGGCGAGAGGGTGCAGTCAATATTGCTCTCGGATGCGCAGGCATCAACGCGTTCAAGTACAATAGAGGAAAGATGGACATCTACGGTAAACCACTTCAGAAATCCACAGTATGCCAGATTGACGAGATATCATCAGCGGCGGAGCCATTGATGGGGCAGGCTGATGAAGGGACTCCAGTTGTTATTGTAAGGGGATATGAGTACCACAAAGGTAGTGAAACTGCTCAAAATGTATTGCGCGCGAAAGAAGAAGATCTCTTCCGATAAGGGAAGGAATGTCTGGCAGCTGAGATGCCAGACAGGATGCAAATCTCCTACTCTAGACTTTCTGACCACATTTTCCGCAGAACTTAGCTCCGGCAGGATATGGTTGGCCGCAGTTTGTGCAGAAGCCTCCTGCTCCACCAGTTGAAATGGTGACACTCCCGGCATCACCCTCAGCTTGGCCTCCGCCACCTCCTGCTAGTGGCGCACCACACTTGGAACAAGCATTTGCTCCAGAAGCATTTCCAGCGCCACAGTAGGGACATTTCCCTGCCTCTTGAGCGGAGGTTATGTTGGCCATTATAGATGGAATGACTCTCTTCTGCTTGAAGTGGAAACGTAGATTTCCTCCTGAAGTCAAGTCAACGATAAGCTCATTTCCACTTTGAGCAGCCTGATTGATTGCTAGGAGAGGTATAGCAAGACTTTCTGTGTTGCCATTGGCATCTTTATTATAGAATGAATCTGAACTCCAGGATGATATTGCAACACCAACTGCTGCGAACCCAAGCCCTCTTCCAAGACTCCGAACAGCTCTTCCGCCTAGCCCTCCCATCTGTCGACCAGCGCCCTCAAGTAAGGCTGCGCCAGCAATAGCTCCAGCTAATGCACCAAATTTCTTAGCTTGGCCCCATCTTGATGGCTTCTTTATCCAGACAAGTCTGATGTCTGTGAGCTCAAGTGAGCCATCCTCGCCATCAAACTTGACATCCTTCTCTCGGACCATCTTTCTCTCATGGCCCATTGCATCTAGACCCCGGTCAGAGTATTTGACCGTAAGGAACTG
>JBHLQS010000244.1:0-3923 GCA_048883405.1 Candidatus Thorarchaeota archaeon | reverse complement strand
GAGATTATCGAGATGATTAATGCTAGACATGACAGGATGATGCATATTCCCGGAGCCGGAGTTGGAGGACATTGTCTACCCAAAGACCCATGGCTGCTTCGCTTTGGTCTATACGAGTATGGCACATGGAAGGTCGAACCGGAGTTCATATCCTTGGCAAGAAGAATCAACAACCACATGCCAGTCCATATGTCCGAACTCGTTGAGAACGCTCTCTATACAAAGGGTGTGTCAATTCAAGACGCAAGAGTTACTGTCTTGGGTGCGGCGTATCTGGAGAATGCTGATGACACCAGAAACACTCCTGCTGCCACATTAGTAGGAGCGCTCCAGGCCAAGGGCGCGGAGGTCAATCTGCACGACCCCTATGTTCAAAGCTGGGAGTTCGGTCCGCATGAGATCGAGAAAGACATCATGAAGGCTGCAAAAGGCTCTGACTGTCTGGCTCTGGTCACAAAACACCAGGACTACTTCTCACTCGACTTGGACAAAGTCAAGGCGGCAATGCGAACCCCTGTGATCGTAGATGGGCGAAATGTCTTCAACATGGAAGAAGTTATTGCCAAGGGCTTTGAGTATCGTTGCGTTGGCAAATACGGGATCCAGAGAAAGTGATTCTAAGCACCCATCTTTTCTATGTAGCCTGCATAGCCCAACAATAGTGGCATGACATCTATGCCGCGTATTGTATGCAGGGCCCCCTCCGGTGCGTCCAGCTCCGAGAATGCCTTGACCCTATCAGGCCGAATGAACTTGCTCCAGATGATGATGGGCACGGGGTCAGATGCGTGTTCCCCGACCTCAAGAGGGGTGCTATGATCACCAGCTACTGCAATGACAATCGAATCACCAACCGCATCGATGATCTTGCCCAACATCATATCGGTCCGTTCTATTGCCAGAATCTTCTCCTTGGCATTTCCATCATGACTGGCATTGTCTGTTGCTTTGATGTGGATGAATACATAATTGTGGTCAGACTCTATGCATTCTATGGACTTCGCGGCGATATTATCGAAGTTCGTGTCTATTGTTCCCGTTTGTCCTTCTACTGGAATATGGTCCATCCCGACATATTTCGCAACACCAATGTATAAAGACCCGCCAGCTATGACAGCGGATTTGATGCCGTAGCGGTCTTGAAGCGTAGGGATTTCCATGTGCTGCCCGGCACCCCGTAGCAGGATGATGTTTGCAGGAGGAAGTCCTCTGGCTACACGAGCATTGTTGATGTCTGAGTCTTTGAGACGTTCATAAGCCAACTGGGTGAGCTTATTGACAACCTTCGCTGTCTTCTCTGCTCCTCGCTCAAGAGCCTTTGATTCCAGAACCTTGATACCTGTTTCATGGGGATCTGTTTCAGAAATCTTCCCTGAGAGTCCATTGCCCTCCAAGACAATTGCGCCGCGATGCTCCACTGTAGCCACAAAGTGGACTTTGACTCCATCTATCTCAATTCCTGAGAGGGCATCTTCCAGAGCCTTATGTTCTTCGTCTGTGAATTCGCGTCCTGCTCTTCTGTCCGTAACAACCAACTCTTCATCTACAGTGGCAAAATTAGATCGGAATGCTACATCTCCAGGCTTGGATGGAAGACCTGCCCCCAATGCTTCAAGGGGACCCCTTCCTGGATAGCACTCGACAGGATCGTACCCAAAGAGGGCTAGATGGGCTGCATCGCTCCCAGGTGTTATTCCGGGGCTAATGACATTCATTAGCCCAGTCTGACCATCAGTGGTGAGCCGGTCGAATGTCGGAGTGTTTGCGGCCTGAAGGGGGGTTCTATTTCCGAGCTCTTTGACTACACGGTCACCGAGTCCATCCATTATCAATAGGACTGCTGTATATTTCTTTGTCATGCGCTAGAATTTCCTCCAAGCAGTATTGAAGTCCCGACCCGGGTAGTCACATTTTCCATCTAGTAGGCCATTTATCAATATAAGACGATTATACTTCTCGACGCGGTCGCTCCGAGCAGGCCCACCAGTCTTGATCTGTCCTGTCGAGAGCGCAACAGCCAAGTCGGCGATAAAAGTATCACCAGTTTCTCCACTCCTATGACTAACAACAACTGGCCAGTCTGCTCTATTGGCTACATTGGCTGCGTCGATTGCTTCGCTGACAGAGCCTATTTGATTCACTTTCAGAAGAAGTGCGTTGCCAGCACCCATGTCGATGCACCTCTGAACAGTCTCTGGATTGGACACTGTCAGGTCATCTGTGACCACCTGAATCTTGGTCTTCTTGGTGTATTCTGCAAAGTCATCAAAGGCCTCTTCGTCAAACGGGTCTTCTACACTCTTGATTGGAAAGGTCTTCTCGAGGTCGATGTAGAAATCGAGTAGTTCTCCAGAGTTCATTGTCTTTCCATCAATCTCGTATTCTCCATCCTTGTAGAACCCACTAGCTGCTGCATCAAATCCTAACACGACTTCCTTTCCGGGCTGGTAACCAGCTGCTTCAATAGCCTCCATTATCTCGCTGAATGCTTGATTCGTATTCTTGAGACCAAAGCCGCAGAAACCGCCCTCATCCCCCACGTGCTTGGCCATTCGGCCATATTTCTTAATCATATTCTTTCCTAGTATATGATAGACTTCACTGATGCATCGTACAGCCTCTACAACATTTGGCGAACCTATTGGTAGAATCATGAACTCCTGAATTGCTAAATCGTTCCCAGCGTGAGCGCCACCGTTTATGACATTGGACATGGGAACTGGTTGCAGGTACTCCTCTTTCTTGCCTATCACATTCACACGTAGGTGCTCAAAGAGCTCAATACCAAGGTGTCTAGATGCAGCAACAGCTGTCGCCATTGAAACAGACAGGATTGCGTTTGCCCCAAGATTACCCTTACCTCTGCTGGGGTCAATCTTGAGGAGAACATCATCGACATCACGTTGCGAGAGCGGGTCTACTGGACCCATTCCTTTGGCTATTGTTGTATTGACATTTCTGACAGCATTCTGAACACCCTTGCCAAGATATCTGTCTCCTCCATCTCTCAGTTCTACAGCCTCTCTCATTCCTGTAGAAGCCCCACTGGGAACCTTTGCTGAACCGACTGTTCCATCTGAGAGGAACACATATGTCATCACTGTTGGATTCCCACGAGAATCCAAAATCTCAATCGCATTGATCCTGTCGATTTTGACCATCTCTGTCACCTTTGTCTTGAGTGCTGCTCAATGAACCTAATCTTTGGAACTCCATACTGAGATAAATGCCATTCCCTATGGATATAGAAACTCATTCGTTCCATATGCTTCAAGAGGAGAAGTGCTATTTAGGGGGTTGACTCGGATAAACTGCGGCGATGATGAAATGAAAGAAAAGTTCACGCGCACAAAGATTGTGTGCACAATTGGTCCAGCTTCTCGGTCTAGAGAAACACTTGCCAAAATGATAGAGGCGGGAATGGATGTAGCTAGGCTGAACCTATCTCATGATACGCATTCCGCTCACAGGAAGACTTTCGATACAATTCGATCAATTGATTCTGCAATCTCAATCATGTTTGATATTCAGGGTCCAAAGATACGGATTGGAGTGCTCAAAGAGCCTGTGGAACTTGAAACTGGGGCAGAGCTTGTCATTTCGACAAAAGACTTTGTTGGTGACTCATCACGTGTTTCAATCTCGTATAAAGAGCTTCCAGATGACATCAAACCAGGGGATATGATCGCGATCAACGATGGCATAGTAAGACTATGTGTGACAGGCGTGGATGGGACGGAAGTGCAAACTGAGGTGGTAAATGGAGGCCCAATCTCAAGCAGGAAAGGTGTGAACATTCCAGGAATTGAACTCTCATCTCGTGTCCCGACAGAGAAAGACCTCAAAGACTTGGATCTCGCAGCAGAGTTGGAGCCCGACCTAATCGCCATTTCTTTTGTAATTGATGCAGAAGATGTGAAGCG
>JBHLQS010000243.1:0-3927 GCA_048883405.1 Candidatus Thorarchaeota archaeon | reverse complement strand
GGTCTTGCATAGTTAGGGGCCGGTGGCGCAGCTAGGTAGCGCAGCAGGCTTTTAACCTGATGGCCGCGGGTTCAAAAGATCACGAGAATCCCTCGGTATCTGGCATTCCCGCCCGGCCCGCCACATCCCCCTGCGAAATGGAAGTCTGTTGTTTGCGCAAAAGCACGGGGCGGCTATTGCAAGCATTGGGTGAGCTCGGATTTTCTGGGTTCATGCTTGGGAAGCGTAGCGAGCAGTAGTTCCCCCGTCCCACATAGTCACGGTGTTGTGATATGGCAACAGACGCAGAAGACACGGGAAAGTATTGGCCGGTCATAGAGGCATTCTTTGACCACTATGGCCTAGTAGGTCAGCATCTCGACTCGTTTAACCGATTCATTCGGGAAGAGCTTCAGCAGGTAGTGGACAGTGTTGCAA
The DNA here is from genome assembly GCA_048883405.1 of Candidatus Thorarchaeota archaeon. Classification (GTDB taxonomy): domain Archaea; phylum Asgardarchaeota; class Thorarchaeia; order Thorarchaeales; family Thorarchaeaceae; genus SMTZ1-83. The sequence continues at coordinate 3,510 of JBHLQS010000243.1, read as the reverse complement.
GGCTCAATCCCAAGGTCGAGGGCTATCATGTGGAGCTAGGGGACATCACAGTCGAGGCTCCATCAGTCAGGGAGGCAGACGGAAGCGAGCATCCCCTCTATCCCAATGAGGCCCGAATCAGGAACCTGACCTACGCGAGCAAGCTCTACTTGGATATGACCCCGGTACGAAAGGAAGGGTCAATCTCCACACGCATGGAAACAATGAGAATCTACGTGGGAGACATGCCAGTGATGCTACGCAGCGAAAAATGCCTCTTGCATGGCATGTCTACAGAAGAGCTGATCAAGCACGGCGAAGATCCAAAGGATCCTGGTGGCTACTTCATCATCAACGGGTCTGAACGGGTTCTAGTAACTCAAGAGGATTTGGCGCCCAATCGGATTCTCATCGAGGAGGCAAGTAAGAGCTCAAGCTACACTCACATCGCAAAGGTGTTTTCGACATCCCGTGGGTTCCGCGCGCCGGTCACTATTGAGAGGAAACGTAGTGGCGAGCTCAGAGTTTCGTTCCCATCTGTGCCAGGTAAGATTCCTCTAGCCATACTTCTGAAGGCCCTAGGTCTAGAGTCTGACAGAGAGATTGTTGATGTCATATCTGATGATGACGAGATTCGAAACGAGCTTATTGTCACCATAGAGCAGTCTGCTCCCATCAATGCCCCCCGCGATGATGAAGAGTCTTCCACTAGAGATAATGCCCTAGACTTCATTGGTAAACGGGTTGCAGTCGGTCAGACAAAGGAATACAGACTTGCTCGTGCAGAGAAAGTCCTCGACAGGTATCTTCTACCACATATTGGCACAGAGGACACTCATCGTCTTCAGAAGGCCTACTACCTCGGTCAGATGGTTGAGCGACTTCTAGAGCTAGTCCTCTCAAAGAGGCAGCAAGATGACAAGGACCACTATGCTAACAAGAGACTGAAGCTATCAGGCGACCTGTTGATGTCGCTATTCCGTGTAGCTCTCTATTCTCTTACTCGTGACATCAAGTACCAGCTTGAGCGAACAGCAGTCCGTGGTCGGAAACCCAACATTCGCACGGCAGTAAGAGCAGATGTCATTACCCAGAGGCTCAAGCATGCCTTAGCAACAGGCAACTGGGTAGGCGGAAAAGCCGGTGTATCACAACTACTTGACAGAACTAACTACATCTCATCACTATCACATCTACGAAGAGTAGTTTCACCACTCTCACGTTCACAGCCTCACTTTGAGGCACGAGACCTTCACTCCACTCACTGGGGGAAGATCTGTCCAAACGAAACCCCTGAGGGTCCTAACTGTGGGCTTGTTAAGAACATAGCAATGATGGCCTATATCTCAGTAGGGACTGAAGAAACCTCGATCGAAAAGGCCCTCATAAAGGCCGAAGTCCAGGGAATCGAGAAACTCCGAGGAAAGAGAGGTACGAAAGCAGCTGATGTCTTCCTCAACGGACGACTTGTGGGAGTGCATCCTGCCCCTCAAGTCCTTGTGAAGACCATGCGACAGAAGCGTCGAGCCGGGGAGATCGATCCTGAGACCAACATTGCTTACTATGAGAACACCCATGAAGTGCAGGCTAACTGCGATGCCGGTCGTGTCAGACGACCACTGATAGTTGTAGAGAATGGCAAGAGCAGACTCACAGACGAGCATCTCCGGATGGTCATGGATGGTGAGTGGGGCTTCATGGACCTTATGAGAAACGGTATCGTCGAGTTCCTGGATGCGGAGGAGGAGGAGAACACCCTCATCGCAATGTATCCACATGAGATTGGGCCCAACACCACACATATGGAGATTGAGCCTGCAACAATTCTCGGTATCTCTGCAGCATTGATTCCATTCCCAGAGAGGAACCAGTCACCACGTAATGTGTACATGGCTGGAATGGCAAAACAGTCTGTAGGTGTGCCAGCATCAAACTTCAGGTATCGTGCAGATACCCGTTCACACTTCTTCCACTATCCTCAGATTCCATTGGTGAAGACTAGAGCTATGGACTCGATAGGCTACGAGGAGAGACCGGCCATTCAGAACTTCGTGGTGGCAATCCTTTCCTTCGAGGGCTATAACATTGAAGACGCTCTCATCATGAACAAGGCCTCTATCGAGCGCGGACTTGGAAGGAGCACCTTCACACGAGTCTACGAGAGTGAGGAACGCAAGTATCCAGGTGGACAGGAGGACCGCTTCGAGATTCCTGACCGCAGCGTCAGAGGCTACAGGGCTTCAGAGTCCTACCGTAACCTAGGGGAGGATGGAGTCATTGAAACCGAGGTAGAGGTACAGGGCGGTGACGTCCTCATAGGCAGAACCTCTCCACCAAGATTCCTTGAGGAGTACTCAGAGTTCGACATAGCATCGCCAAACCGCCGAGAAACCTCGGTGGCTGTGCGTCACGGAGAGTCTGGTGTTGTAGACAGCGTAATCCTAACCGAAACCATTGATGGCAACCGACTGGTGAAGGTAAAGGTCCGAGACCTGCGTATACCAGAACTTGGCGACAAGTACGCCTCACGACACGGTCAGAAGGGAGTTATTGGCTACATAGTCCCACAGGAGGATGTTCCATTCACCGAGGATGGAGTTGTTCCTGACCTTCTCATCAATCCTCATGCTATTCCAAGCCGGATGACCATCGGCCAGATTCTTGAGATGATCGCTGGAAAGGCCGCTTGCATGGCAGGCAAACAACAAGACGGAACGCCATTCAGTGGAGTCAAAGAGGATGAACTCTTCGTCATTCTGAAAGAACATGGTCTGCAACATACCGGTAGAGAGGTAATGTACTCGGGAATCACCGGTGAGAAGATGAAAGTGGACATCTTCATTGGAATCGTTGCACAGCAAAAATTGCACCACATGGTGGCAGACAAGATTCATGCTCGCGCAAGAGGTCCGGTACAGATTCTGACCAGACAGCCCACCGAGGGTAGGGCCAGAGAGGGTGGTCTAAGGTTCGGAGAGATGGAGCGTGACGTGCTTATTGGCCATGGTGCAGCCATTCTGCTCAAGGGCAGGCTTCTAGATGAGTCTGACAAGAGCAATATGTTGGTCTGCGAGGAATGTGGACTCATTGGAGTCTACGACCGGAACAAGGACCAGTATTATTGTCCAATATGCGGTAGCAACGCGAAGATCAGCAGTGTTGTCGTGTCATATGCATTCAAACTTCTCATACAGGAGATGATGTCACTCGGCTTGGCCGCCAGGCTACGATTGAAGGAGATGATCTAATGATTAGCGGACTTACAACCAAGAAAATCGACTCGATAGAGTTTGGACTCCTAAGTCCTGAAGACATCCGAAAGATGTCAGTGGCACAGATAGTCGTTGCAGACACTTACGACGAGGACGGCTATCCCATTGAGTCAGGAATTATGGATCCCCGACTAGGAGTCATTGACCCTGGTCAGCGCTGTAGGACATGCGGAAACCGCGTTGGCAACTGTCCAGGTCACTTTGGACACATCGAACTGGCCAGACCAATCATGCACGCAGGCTACGCAAAAGTGATTCA
>JBHLQS010000242.1:0-3934 GCA_048883405.1 Candidatus Thorarchaeota archaeon | reverse complement strand
AAATGAATAAGCCATCTCTCAAACGGCACTACTATGTCTGTTGGGAGGCTGGCAGCAAATAAAGCTTGGGAGCATATCTCCTGCAGCCTGGTTTGAGTCTATCCTATCAGTCTGACCGATGTCACAGTGTCGCTATATATCAAACGAGCAGGAGTCTTCATGATTCTTAAAACATTGTCCGCATGTTTCATCATTCCGACATCACGAAGCATATCAACGAAATCTAGACCTGTCGTCACGGCCAATGCTTTCAGGGGCTTTCCTGCTCTGCAAGACTCTAAGAGGTCATCTGCAGAAACAACTTTGCATCGTAAGCCATCGCCAACATGCTTCTTCAAATGAGAGATTCCTTTTCTTGCTATTCCCTTGTTTTCCTTTTGCTCAGAAGTATAGACTCTTCTCTTTGCTATATTGCGGAGTCTTGCCAATCCTCTTTCGATGACTTCATCTGACGTTATTGTGGCATCATAGAGATTGCTTACATATTTGGTGGATGAGGTGACGAGCCACGCCGTGCCATAAGCCGCTTGGTATCGCATTCCCTTTAGTATCTCTGACTCACTCAGAAGTGTAATGGAACGATATCCCTTGTACTCAACTGAGATTGTCCAATCTGGGTCTTTGTGTTTCACCATAAGATCCGGACTCAAGCCCTCCCCAGTCGAGGGGACACTCGTTTCCACACCTGGGAGCAAATGAGTGATATACGCATTAAACGCTTCGTGAAACAGGTTGTGCCTGAGATTCCGCGCCTCCTGAGGATGGCGAAGACCTGCTTCCTGATAGAGGACCGGCATCTCCATTTTTTGGCCAGTCTTAAGCCGAACTTCGTTCTTTGTGGTCTGCTTTCCTCGGGCATTATTCTGTTGTACGAGGCGAATCGCTGCAGTTCTTCCAAGAAGATGAAACATGGCCTTCCCAAGTTCTATACCCTGGAGTGGTTTCTTTCCATCCGGCCTTCTTTTTGCTTCTTTGTAGGCCCAGTCTACCACTTCCTGAGCATCTTCATTGAGCAGATAGAAAATCGAGCTAAGTTTCTCTCCCAGATTGTATCTCCTCACATACTTCTTCAATTCTGGTGCATACTTTATTCTTCCCAAGGGCCCGCACTCTCTCGGTATATTGTCAAATGCTTCTCTGGACCTACATAATTTCCTTTATCAGCTTGACCTCTTGTGTTTCTTCATCATAGGAAACAAGATCAGCATTCCTCAGGTCATGGATTGCTTTCATAACAGCCGTAGCCATGATTCCCGTGCTGGCTTCAATATTCTTCCTTGTGATTGCGCTCTTGGTATTATGCAGAGTATACAGAACCCTTGCATGCGGTTTGCCTCCGAAGATATTTTCAATAAGAATGATGTAGATTGCCAAGAGATCACTTACATCTACTTTCTCTTGGAGTTTCTCTTTCTCTGCCGATGTTTCACGGTATAGTTCTGAAACACGTTCGAGTTTTGAATTGATTTCATCCATTTCAGCTCGGAGTTCATCGCGCTCTCGTCTCAGTTCCTCAATTTCTGAATCCTTTGTTGTGTCCGACCTCAGAGTTTCCAATTCAGACTCTGCACTGTTCGCTCTTTCCTCTGCTGCCCAAGCCTTTTCCTCCGCTTCCCTCTTTGCAGAACGGAGTTCTTCCGCCTCACTTGTGCACTTGTCAATGTCGCTGGACAATCGCCCATGCTCCTCCAGTAGTCTAGCAACACTGTTTCTCAGCTCATCAAAATCCTCGAGAGTCTTCTCTTTATCCAATGACATAGTATCTCCACCAAATCTGCTCGATTATTTAGTTCTTATATCAGTTTCACATCACAGTTTCGTGCTTTCGCTTGAATGTATTCCATGTATGTGGTTTTCAATTGATTTAGTGGCAATCCAAATGCCTTAAACGCCTCCAGCTCGCCTTTCCTCTTCTTTCGTAGCATAGTGTTATTCTCGCGAATGAGCATTTCATGCTGACTTATCGCCTGAATCGGATTGATTCTGGCGCGGGCGTTTGGCATCCGAGTTGCTCATCACTTCTAGGGAAACATACTGTATCTAATACTATAGAATTGGCACCACGAAGTAGCCTGCAAGAAGTGTGGATAAAAGTGAAACCGTCAACAGAACCCAAATGGGTCTGCTCCATCGAAATATGGTGCTTCCATCAAATCCAGGAATGGGTATCATGTTGAATAGGCCCAGGAATGAATTCAACAGCATTCCATAGAATATTATGAACTGAACCGCGGAGGCCAAAGGTCCTGTTGTGATCACAATTATCTCAGCAATGATAAAGAGCAACCCTGCGACTATTAGATTTGAAAAAGGACCCGCGACAGTTGATTTTGCATAGTCTTCAACATCCCTCGCTCCTCCAACAGCCATCACTCCAGTACCGAAGATGGGGATTGCAAACAAGATTGCAACTGCAGATAGATAGTATCCCTGCATTGTCATCCGGAAGTGTGCGTACATTCCATATCTCTGTGCTACGAACTTATGGGCAAATTCATGAATCATGAATGACAGCCAAAAGACCAAGATTATCGCAACAGGGAACCACCAGGACGGTGAGAGTAGAAGAGCTGGCATCCACAGGAACCCATTAACAATTGCGATTGGTGATACTGGATAATTGAGTCCGAAAATCGCTATGCTAACAAGAATCGTCAAAACAGTGGCTATCCCCAGATCCTTAATCTCGGTATCCGTGAATCTTCTTCTTCGTGGTTTCTTTGCTCTCGCCCGCTTGGGTTTCATGATGACGTCTTCATCATAGTCTTCGTCATCATATTGGCCTGTAAAGGAGTCAGCAATCTTCTGGCGTGCGCCATCCTTGACCTTTTGCATTGCAGCGCAGCCATGCCCCTCAGGAAGTCTGTGATCAGCGCAATAGACTCCTCTGCAATATGGGCACACAAACACTAGATCTTCCTTTCCGCATAAGGAGCAGTTGGCCATAGTTATTGCCTCTCAGAGTTCAGTTTCACACCGAATACAGTCTTTCTTAAGGGTATTCGTAGTGGAATCCGGTTGTTTTCCGGAGCAGGAATCATCTGCGCCTGCAAAGTTATTAAGAAAATCGTGCATCTTAGTAAAGGTTCATATACTTTCTAATGTAATTTTCCAACATACGCTTGAATTCTAGGCTTGTTGAGAGCGACTACGGCCCATCTTTCAGACGGCCACGCGTGAAGCCTAGCTTCCTGGAAAGCGGGAGGAACCAAGTTTAATGATTGACGATGACGAATTTCAGAAGATTTTCCGCAGAATGATAGAGCAATTCTTTGGCACCTTTGGGATGCAGCCCGGAGGAAGTGGGATGGACGGATTGTGGGACGGTGGTTCTGACGAATTGGATGAAATACCGCTAGATATGCCTCATGAAGATGCCAGAGTCGAACGCATAGACCTTGGAGATACAGTCATCCTTGTCATGGAAAACTGTAGTATCGAAGAGGGTCTCCAGATTACTGTCAAAGGTAGATTCGCAACAATTTCCTACGGCCCTGACAACCTTGTTCAGACAATTGAGGCTCCATTTGCAATTGATGCTAATCGTTCCTTTGTTTCATGCCGAAATGGAGTTGCTGAGATTCGGCTGGAGAAGGATGAGAATAATAAGGAATCTGATGACGTAGAGAGATTGTTGAGATTCGAATAGAGGTTGTGTTTGAATGGCGGAAAGCACAGACAATTCAATTAGATTGAAGGTCGCGGCCGCAATGCCAAAGGATCAAGGCCGTGGGATAGTGAGATTGAACACTGAGGTGCGTGATCTTCTCAAAGTACGTTCGGGTGATTATGTCCTGCTCAAGGGGACAAAGGAAACCGTTGCAGTTTGTTGGCCCAGCCTCAAGGAGGATGAAGTACTTGATATGGTCAGAATGGATGGCCTCATTCGCGCAAATGCAGGAGTGAAACTTGGCGAAATGGTGGAGGTTGGGAC
>JBHLQS010000241.1:0-3971 GCA_048883405.1 Candidatus Thorarchaeota archaeon | reverse complement strand
TTACCGACTTCCTTGTATAGACTCACTGATTCCTCAAGCCTTCCTACATATGTTGGAGTGAAGTCAGCTAACTGACTCCCTGGAGCTGGACGAAATGGAGCCACTATTGGTACAATGCCTGCATCAGCCAGTTCCTGAGCAAGAGATATCGTGGAAGTCACTTCCTCTCCGAGACCGTGTAGCATGAAGGTGCTCACGTTGCCTCGCTCGAAGAATTCGAGAGCGTATTTCCAACGCTCGCGGTAGAAATCTAATGACGCATATTCATACTTGCCTGGGCACATCATTTTTCGCACTGAGTCATCAGCGCTTTCTATATGCATTCCAATTGCGTTAGCACCTGCTACAGCAAGATTCTTGATGGTTTCAATCTCTGTCGGAGGTTCAATCTGCACGCCTATTGGCAAATCACTGACTTTGCGAATTCCCTCTATTATATTCACCAAACGGTTTGCACCCATATCAGGAGAATCAGGAGTCCCTGTTGTTATGAGAATGTCAGTGATGATGCCACTCTGTTCAGCGGCATGAACGACTTCAGCCATTTGTTCAGGCGACTTATCCAGAATAGTATCGCCTCTGAGATGCGAAGTAGGTATAGTGCAGAATTTACATTGAGTACCGCAATCCCAATACTTGCAGGCTTGATAGGCAGTAGTAGCTAGCGTGCTGTTGCAGTGAAGCAAGGCGATTTGCTGATATGGAATTCCCTCGGCCGTTTTACCATTCAAGAATTCTGGACGAGGGACAGCACGAATCTCAATATTGCCATCATAGACCCATACTGATGGATCATCAGTTGGCTCAAGCAATTTGGATCCAAATCTCTTGGCCATCTCTCCTCTGCGTATGGGAATACCACAATGACGGCCGTTTGGCAGAAGGAAATATCTTCCCCCCACAGGACCAGCGCCTCCCTTCCTTCCAGCATACTCACTCTCAGGAAGAGTTGCGCCTTCAGTAAGAAGGCGGACTTTGAGTCGAAGTATCTGTTCTGGGTCCATCTTGCTATTCTCCATGGAGCCCTACGCCCTAATCTGTCTTCACCTGTGTGCGTTCTTTTTCTCTATGGCCATCAAGGCCAACTCTGGCAGGTCAATGACCTTCATCTCATTGTCGCTCTGAGAGGCTAGTAGGTTCTTGCAAAACGGGCATGCAGTGACAAGCACATTGGCATCAATGTCCTTTGCTTGCCGAATACGTTCTGATCCAATTACTTTAGCCTTCTCTGGCCAAAGAAGTCGCATTCCTGCCCCATTACCGCAGCACATAGCATTATCGCCATGACGCTCCATCTCGATAACCTTGCTACCTGTTACACGTTGTATCACTCTGCGGGGTGAATCATAGACTCCCATGTGTCTGCCCAAATGGCAGGGATCATGGAATGTGAATCTTTCGTCAAATTCACCAATATTCAGATCCGCGATATGCTCTTCGAGAAACTCACTGATATGCCTGACAGGCACATCCAGTTCCAGCCCGAGTTTTGCGTAGTCCTTCTTCAGAACCCTATAACAGCCAGGACATGTCGCGACGATCTCTTCGACCTCTAGCGAATTCAGGATCTCTGCATTGTGACTTGCCTGTTCCAACCCTTTGTCAACGAATCCAGTTCGTAGCAGAGGCGATCCACAACACCACTCATCTGGGAGCACTACGTCGAACCCCAGAGCTTGTAGAAGCTCGACCGTGCTCTTCGCAATCTCCTTCTCGCGATAGGCAGAAGTGCATCCAGTGAAATAGGCGATACTCCTGCCTTTACTCGGCTTGAGTTTAATCCAGTCCTTTCTCGCGCTATGTGGCTCACCAAAGGGATTGTGATGTTCAACTACATTTGCTACAAGGGAATCTAGGCCAACAGGATATCGACCTTCCCTCACTAGCATGGTTCGGCAGTGCTCCACAATCTCAGCGATATCAATCCCAGGAAGACACCATGTCAAGCAGTGAGAACACTCAAGACATTGATAGATGACCTCAATGGCCCTTTCATCCATTTGCCTGGTCCCCATGTTCTCCTGATGGATGAGGAGAGCTCTCCCATGCGGTGTGGGCGAGTCAGATCGCCATGCAAAGAAAGTTGGGCAGACATGTCTGCACATCTTTGGACAAGCACTGCACATACGAACTTGACTTGGGATTTCCTCCTCGCCGGTCACTCCTGTACCCCCAATCCAAGTTTTCCTGGATTCATTATACCCTTTGGATCAAGCACCTTTTTGATTCGCCTAAGCACATCAAAAGCTGAAGCCATATCACCTTCAGTATAGGTTGCTCGTAACAGGCCGATTCCATGTTGATGGCTCATGGTACCACCCTCTTTTAGACAGGCGGCAACGCCATCATCCCATATCTTGCGATAGGTGGCCCATGCGGTCTCGGCATTAGGCTGGTTCGTGAAGAAAATCATGTAGATGCTTCCGCCGTTTTGGTACATGTGAGAGAAATGGGACATGACAATAGCATCATGGGCCTCCATTGCACTCTTCATGGCATGATACACATTCTCCAGTTTATCATAGGTTGCTACGATGTCTATGGTATCACCAATTGCATAGCCTGATGTCGTTAAACGAGTTGGATAGTACATGTCATATCGATGCTCCCACCATCTCTTAGCAGGGCCTTCGCCAAAGTCCTTACCACCATTTGAAAGACAAATCTCGACTGCCTTGGACTCTGACAGGTCATTTTCAGAAGGAGTTCCATCGAATGCCAACATCAGCATGCAGTCGCCTTCTTCGACATCGAAGTGGTTGGCTACAAACATTGCAGTGTCCTCTGGGTCGTAAAGCCGAACGAGCGATGGAGTCACGTTTCTGAATGCCTCCCTTATAGCTGTAAGGCCACTATGCACGTCAGGAAAGGCCATGCTTCTGAATCGACGTTCCTCAGGTATTGGAAACATTCGTAGCGTGGCTTCTGTAATAACGCCTAGAGTGCCCTCGGAACCGATGAAGATCTGCTTCAAATCTGGGCCCACAGAGTGTCTGGGTACAGCCTTGGTGCGTATAACACTGCCATCAGCAAGTACGACCTCAAGACCCAGAGTCAGGTCTTCGATTTTTCCATAAAGAGATGAAAGAGAACCTCCAGAGCGAGTTGCTATGAAACCTCCAACATTGGACGCTCTCAGGGATGTAGGAGTGTGGCCCATTGTATACCCATGTCGGTTCACAGCCTCTTCCAAATCGATTCCAACGATACCGCTCTGAACTGTGACAAGCAATGACTCGTGATCAATATTGAGAATCCTATCCATCCGCTTCAGGTCGAGTTGAATGCCTCCATAAATTGGAAGAGTTCCGCCGCAAGTACCAGCACCCCCTCCAACAGGTGTGACTGGAACCTCCATGTCATTTGCTACTTTCAGAATTTCAGAGACCTCTTCTGAAGATGCTGGGAAGACGATTAAATCTGCAAGTGGCAAAGATTCGCCAGCTCGAATCTTGGCTTCGCTAAGTGGCCATGCATCATGTGCATTAAGGACAGCATCGGTTTCATGAACTGTGACATTCTCACTTCCGACGATGGATTCCATCTTTTTCAGAAGCGTGGTCTTTGTCTTAGAGTCCAACTCGTACACCTCACCCCTTGGGCAGTCTCTGTGCAATGAAGACTGTAAGGTCGTCCACCTCAACCGAGCTGCCGCTCTTGAACAGGTTTGATTCAATCTGTGCAGTGCATAATGGACATGGTGTCACCAGTCGCTCGGCTCCTGTCTTGTCAATTGCAGCCAAGTTCTCTTGGACAACTGAGTCTGCTACGTCCTTTGCATGGTATGCGACCATGCCTCCTCCTCCACAGCACGAATCTTCAGCCTCTGAAACAACCACTCTGACCCCTCCAATCACTCGCAAGATTTCGATTGCATCCTGCATTGTTCGTCGCGATGTATGCCTTATGAGATGACAAGGATCATGCACAGTGACTGTTACATCGCTGAATTCTTTGGAGGAGCCAAGTGC
>JBHLQS010000240.1:0-3973 GCA_048883405.1 Candidatus Thorarchaeota archaeon | reverse complement strand
GGTCCAAGATAGTCGTGATATAGACGAAGATATGATTCGTCGCGGGATACCACAGCCAGGGGAGTACCAGCTGCTTCGGACCCACCAACCAATACCTCCGATTTGTCAATAAGAGCCAAGGTTGTTGGAGTCTTTGTATGCCATATTCTCCAGCCTTCGAGGGAGCTCAAGGCTGAATCCATCTCTTCTGTGTCAGGGACAACAAGTATTCTTCGACGAGGCCCTTTAGCCTTAGACAGCTTCCTCATGTCCAAGCATTCAAGGTCCAGCACAGAAAGCACAACCGACTTCTCAGCTCGGGAAACCATGTCAAGCATGTGCGCACAGATCTCATCGGTACCAGTTAGATACCAGGTGCTCCCACCTGTAATGGAAAACAGCTCCTGACGAGCACCCTTGACAGCTTCAATTGCTTCAACAGTTTGATTTGTCAGTTCAGATATTGCAGCTATAGATTCATCCACTCCTCCCTTAAGCGAGGTGATGTCCTTCTTCTGTTCTGTACTCCATTGCCTCAGGATCTTGTCTACATGCTCATTCAGGCCGTTGAATGCATCATTTCTAGTTTGGCGAAGAACTGAAAGGCCTTCACCAGCATCATTCATTGCCTTTGCAGAAGCACTTGCGATCTCTGCATTCTTAGCTGTTACTTCATTTTGGGTGTGCGTTGTCAGCCGCGCAGATTCACTCCCCACGTATGTCTTTAATTCAATGCCTATTGATTCCAGCTTACGGGATGCGTATTGATTAGACAATACTGAACCCTGTTTCGCCTCCTCGAGGGCTCTCTCAAGACCTTTGGTTGCTTGTGTCACCATTCCATCAATAAGTGTCTTGGAAGTATTCGCGATGGACTTGGATGTTTCTGAAAAGTCTGTGAGTGCTGTGTCAAGGGTGGCTTTTGTTTCACGCCCTATCTTTGCAGTCTGTTCAATAGTATTTGATGTTGATGCCGCGATGACATCCGCCAGGGTATTGGGCAAGTCAGATAACGCCTCAGCCGCTCTGGTAAGAACATCCAGTCCGTCATCACCAAACTGCACAGCCTTAGATTTGATGTCAGATTCTGTCTTCTTGAAGAGGGCACGGTTCTTGGTTTCGACTTCCTTCAGATTATTCTCTCCACGCTCTAGGATCTTTGAAGCAGTTGTATCTGCAGCCTTCTCCAACTTACCTCCAATCGTGGAAATCTCACCATCAAGCTTGTTGGCAAGCTGCTCAAGAGAGGATGTTAGATTGGATGTGGAAGTTTCGATGGTTTCTGAGGCACCAGTGAAAACGAGTGCGACCTCATTTCTTCTATCCTCAATTGCTGCCAATGCTTCCTCCCTGACCGCCCTAGCTGATTCCAACCTAGAGGTTTCTTTCTCAGCGAGAGAGTTTTGAAATGCTTCAACATTGGAATTCGAGGCTTTTACAAGCTGAGATGCGAGGTTATCCATCTTCTTGCTGGTGTCTGCCAACAAGAGGTTTCCCGACTCACGTTGCCCCGATGTGTAGGCATCAACCATTTCAAGGAGCTGCCCTGTACTCTTTGCTATGCCTTCCTGAGTTGACTCACTGATGCTTGAAATGCGTTCAGCGATGTTGTCTCGAGCGCCTGTGACAGTTGCACCGAATTCCCTGGAAACCTGATGCAGATTCTCCCCAAATTGATATATTGTGCCAGTTTCAAGTTCCTTAAGGGCATCGGCTGTAGTCCTTACTGCATCTTCAATTTGGAGAAGCGTGTCCGCCATAGACTCCGAGATTTCAGTTCGTTTGTTCGCAGATAACTCATCGAGAGCCTTCTTGATCGAGTCAGCAGCCCCCACGAGCTCATCGATTCTCCCACCCAACTGTGATGAGAAATCTTCCTGTAGTAGCTTTGAATCTTCTTGCAGCGATGCCATTTCGGTTTTCAAAGCACCCTTGAACTCAGTATGTGCAGAAGCAATGAGGTCTCTCGCCTCAGATGTCTGGCTGGAGAGAAATCCATTGAATGTCGCCTCCAATCCTTTGATGAGGTTGGTGAATTGTTGCGCCAAATCTTCAAGATGAACATGAAGCTCCTCACGTATTCCGGATGCGTGCTGGTCAATTCGCTCCACCTGACCCGCTAATGCCTTATCTATCTCTCTCTGAACTCTGTTGGCATGACTTGTGAGAGCACCCACGCTTTGACCAAGCCGTTCATCAAGTTTTTCATTTAGATTCTCGTAGAGTGCTTTGGCATCTCGTATGTGTGAGCGTGTGGTCGACACATAGCCCGCACTAAGCTCAGAGAGATGCGTTCCAATTTCAGCTTCGAAGTCATGAGTCGACTTCTTCACAGAGGTCAGAGCGGACGCATTCTTTGTCGACGAAGTAGACATTACTGTGCTGAAGGCAGATTTCAGTCTACTGTCAATGGACTCCGCAAGAGTGTCCATTTCAGACACCTCTGTTTCTAGAATCTTGCTGACATCTGTAATAATCCTTGATAATTTGGTCTCTACATTCTTCGTTGTGCTTGAAGACCACTTATCGACGTTGGACTTGATCCCCAGGTTTGTGGAATCGAGATTCTTCTCTTGTGAATTCAGCTGCTTCTTCAGAAGGTCCAATGTTGAAGTTCGACAGCTGTTTAGATGAGATTCGAATTGAGTGATACCCTCTATTGACATCTCCTTTAGAGTCTGATACTCACTCGAAAAATGAGCCTGTGTCTTCTCGAGATTCCCTCGAACTGCAGCCTTCACATTTTCCAAGTAGTCGTTTTCAGTGGCGCTGACTCTATCGAGTTGAAATCGCAAAGACTGCATCCCAACGTCACCAAAGGTGGCCACTTCCTCCTTCCAAGACACAATGGCTGCCTTTGCTGCTTCACATATCTCAAGAGCTGCTTCTATCCGAGTCCTAGCTGCTTCGGATTCTTCAGCGATTTGTGAACGTCCTTTAGTAGCGATTTCTCGGAGAGTTTCCTCCGTCGCCAGGAATGCTGTAGTAAGCTCTGCTTCCATGTCAGAGATAGTGTCGTCTAGTGCTTTTGTGGCTTCACCAATAGAATTGATGGCATCATCTGATGATGCGGTGGATTTTGCTAGAATATCATTGGCTAGTGTATTGACAGTGGCATCCAAGGCAGCTCTTGAGGTGCTTAATGCTTTGGAAACTGAATCGCTCAATGTTTGGGTTAGTGAAAGAATCTCTTTCTCAAGAGCCTTCATTGCAGTAGTAGTGGACTTTCTTTCGGAGGCGACCCATTTTTGAAAGCTCTTAGAGATGCTTTTTGCGGTGGTTCCAAGCTCCTTCTGACTCTTATCAAGCTCAAGCTGAAGGGCTGAAAGCCGAGTACCCAACCCATCGTCGAGAGAGAGGTCGAAGGACTTCATTGTGTTTTCAACACTCTTTGTGAACTCTGTGAGTGCTTCAGTGGCAATTGATGTGATTGTGTCTACTTGTGACTGAACAGCTGCAACCATATTGGTTTCGTATGCTTGAAATGCAACTTTTCCATCATTCATGGTATTTTTGTGCAAATCAGAAACCGTGTTGACTGATTCGTCAATTTTCATGAGATGTCCGTCAAACATCGTCTGGAATTCCTCCAAATTGGAATGCAAATCATCCCGCACTGAAGACAATGATCCCTCCAATGCGAAGATGGTTGGCGACAGGCGGAAAATTGGGACCACGCCTTCAATACGCGTCACCAGCCCTTTCTTTTCCAAACGGCCCAATGCTCTCTCGACCTTCTTTAGAGGTTCTCCAGAAGCTACAGAAATCCCGCCAGCTGTCATGTTGCCTCCGGCAAAAACAGGAAGGATTGCCTTTGCCTCAATATTCGTAATTCCCAAACTTCTCTTTAATACTGGAATACTTTCAGCCACTACATTTCCACTCAAGATGAATCCCACCGCTAGTGATTCTAGAAGTAGTCCCGATTTGGACTACTCTGTCTTCTTACGTCGTTTGGATTTGACGACTCCTTCAAAGAGAGAAACCAAATCCC
>JBHLQS010000239.1:0-4020 GCA_048883405.1 Candidatus Thorarchaeota archaeon | reverse complement strand
TGTGACTGAAAGACCCTTTCCTCTTTGCTGAGAGTCAAGGAGTCACTCACAGTCAGCACCTCACAGCATTCAGACTACGTGGGGGGTTTTAGCATCTCAGCAGCCATCCGGTTCATCACAATACCAGCAAGGATGAAACACACAGAGAAGGCGATGAGTGCAAGGTATCCCAAGAGAACTGTGTCCGAAATGAGCAATAGGGGAATCGAGGCTAGAAAGAGAGAGACGCCAAGATAGAGTAGGACTCGGTCTTCCCTATGTAAGCCAACTGCTCTAAGAATCGCAAAGGTGAGTAGGCAGGAAGCGCTTGCCGCCCAGAGTATTGAAACAAAACGCAGTGATTCAGGAGCCAGACTTGTTAGCATAAAGGCCACAAACCAGACAATACCAATTATCGGTCCATGTTTAGTATCAGTGGACTCCTCTTCAGGTTGCCTCTTATGAGTCCGCCAAGCACCAAAGAAGGTGTAGGCAACGAAACCAAAGCATAGGATGACAGCCATTAGATTAGCAAGAGTCGAAATGAACCCGGCGTCCAATCCGATTGCCTCAGCAACGATGGCTGCATTCATGCTGACGAGGGCACCTAGAGGCAGCACTGTGCCGATGACTATCAGCGCTCGTCCCCAGGTCTTCCTGAAGAGATATTCCTCGTATCTTTCAACAACACTCAGAGCTTGTAGTACCTTGTCAAGTTCCTCCATAGGATTTCCCCACCACCGTATGGAGAGCGAACAGACATTAAATGAGAGCCTGTTCTGCATTACAGAACTCATCCACCCCTTAAGTAGAATTGTGTCCCTGTTATACACATGAAATCTTCATCGATTGTTTTGGATGCTCAGGATATTTCGAAGAGCTACAATGGAACGAGTGTGTTGGATGATGTTAGCCTAGAGATCGGGCCGACTGACTTCTATGTACTGATGGGCCCAAATGGCTCAGGAAAGAGTACCCTTCTATCTATTCTGGCGGGTACTAACACGTTTGATGCAGGAAGCGTCAGCATTCTCGGAAGTGACATTCACCAAGATAGGCTGAGGGCGAGAGAACATATTGGCTATGTTCCTCAGGAGACCTTCTGTTCTGACTTTCTAACGGGAAGAGAGAACCTCGAGTACTTCGCTGGCCTACTAGGACTATCGAGGTCGCAGGCAAGTGGAAAGATCGAGCAACTGCTACAGATGATGGACTTGAGTGAAGCGGCTGATAGGCGTGTTGGAGAATATAGCGGTGGCATGAAGAAGAAGCTGGATGTTGCCACAGCGTTGCTGGGTGATGCAAGAATCCTGTTTCTGGATGAACCAACCACAGGTCTCGATCCAGGTGTCAGAAAGGACTTCCTCTCTCTCCTTCAGAGGATCAACAAGCAGGGTACAGCGGTCCTCTTGGTCACACACATAGGCGAGGATGCTGAGAGAGCCTCGCGAGTCGGCTTTATGATACAGGGAGAGATTGTGGCCGAGGGATCACCTGAAGAACTGAAATGGCTAAGCGGTCTGAAGAGCACCATCATCATAGATGCTGCACCGAGGACTGACGAGCTCATGTTACTTCTGGCAAGCCTTAGCGGTGACTGTGTGGTCATTGAGAAGGATGGGTTATTCGAGCTAATATGTGAAGACCCAAGGAGCATTGTCCCCAAGGTTGTAAGTGCCCTCCAGAATGCAGGCTATGACATGCATCGTGTGGAAACAAGACCACCAAGTCTTGAGGATGTGTTTTACAGACTCACCGATTGTCCGGTTCGAGGTGAAGTGCATTGAACGGTATTAGCCAGCTCCGTGCCTCGTTCATGCGGTCCATGAGAATCTTCCTTCGAGACAAGGCCATCATCGGCTCCTCAGTGATGCTTCCAGTCTTCTTCCTGGTTGTCCTCCCAATGGTACTCTTTCAAGATGTACCTCTCGAGATCATGCCAGCTATAATGGGATTCCTTGTCATTGCTATGGTGACCCTCTTGATCATGAGTACAGCAATGAGCAACCTCCCAGGGTCGATTGCCGCTGATAGAGACCGCGACCTATACTCCAAGCTCTCTTCAATGCCAATCAACCCACTGACAGAGTGCTTGGGAAGGATTGCAACGGTGTTCGTCTTTTCTGCCATTGGCAGTGTCTTTGTTATTGTTCTTGGACTGGTCCTTGGAGCTGAGCTGATAGTGACATTCATTGATTTGCCACTCATCGTGGGTCTGGCATCCGTCATTGTTCTCTTTGCAGCTGGTATCGGGCTGATTATCGCGAGTGTGGTGAAGAGTGAGTCAGCCGCAGCACACATCGGAGTTGCGGTAGTGATGGTCAACTATTTTGTCGGAATTGCGTTTCCATATCAAAACCTGCCGGACCTTCTCAAGCCTCTGGTGCATGTGAACCCACTGTGTCTGGGAAACAACATGATTGCTGCACTCACTGTTGGAGAGGAGTTCTTGGGATACAATCCATTCAACTTCATTGACATCACAGTGATGCTCGTATTCACTGCAATTCTATTCAGTATTGGACTGTACATCTACTCGAGATGCTGCTGGAAGAGATAGTGCATGGCTGCATAGGGGGCTATGCAATCATGCGATCTCATCCAATTCTTCAAGACTATATCCACCCTCTATCAATGTCCATTTGTTAAGTCAGCGCTTTTATTGAATAGCTTGTCTTATTCGGAGTCCTTTGACCCCGTAGTAGATGCGTGCAAATTCATGCGTTCGATGGCGTCTAGAGTGCATCTATGCGCACATCCCAATTTGGGAGAATATATTAGCAGATATGAGGATATCTGAGCATAGAATAAGCCCGCGGTGCGGACTGGTCATTGGTGGAGAACAAATGAATCCTGTTGAAAAGGCATCCTTGTCTGAAAACATGTATACACAGACCTTCCCCGTGCACACTAAAGAAAGACTCGCAATCCGGAAAGTCCTCATCGCGGGCACCGGGGCAGTCGGGAAGACTAGTCTTGTCAAGGTCATGAAACACAGACTCCCACTCTCTGGATTTGAAGATGACGTGACCACATACCACAGAACCCCGTTTGTTGATTTGGAAACAGTGAGGATCAACGGTTCTACGCAGGAAGGAGTATTTCAGATGGTTGATGTGTCTGGGCAGCTCGACTCAGTCATTCACCCACTCAGAGACATCTCAAGGGTCGCAATGGGGGGCGTCAGTGTGGTCTTACTGATGTTCTCCGGCAACAATATTCAGTCACTGCTTGATCTATCTCAATGGATAGAGACATTGACTGACTACTACTCGAATATTCGTTCCGGGAATATGCCGGACTTTGTGCTTCTGAAGAATAAGACAGACCTGAGCGACGACGTTGACCAGACGCTCATAGATGCGGTGATGGATTGCAATCCAATGATCTGCAAGTACCATGAAGTCAGCTGCGTGACAGGTGAAGGAGTCAAGGAGATGATAGAATGGCTAGTCGCCAGATACATGACGATGTGAGAAATCTAAGAAAAGAGATGAGTCTACTCAGAGGACAGTTTCAGTGTCAGCTATGCACCGAAACTCTGTGCGTGGACCCTGAAGATAAGAGGACCTTTCTCTCGAGGACCGAACATGACGAGGTCTTTGGTATGCAGCTTGTGACCTATCGCGTAGCTCACACAACAGGCAATGAACGTCACATCAACACTATAATCCTCGACCATGATGGCTTCTATCGTGGGCATCGTGACTCCTACTCTGAGAGGATACGACATGAGGGCCATCCTGGCATAAACCACTACTTCACAATATTTCGAGAAGTCGCACCTCTTTCCCAGCATCACCTTGTCAACCTGGCATTCATTGCTGACAGGCAAGAACGATGGGTGTTGGAGATAGTGAATCCCGGAAGAGTCAGGATGCGTGATTTAGCACTCATGGCTGCTAATGTCGTTGAAGAAGCAGAAAGGGTCTGTGAGTCTTTGCCGGGCCCACTAACAGGGATAATGTGGGACCGCGAGCTTGCAATCTGGTCTATTGACTCGAGACTCCTCTGTGTGGAGGCAAAGTCCAGTAGGGCGAT
>JBHLQS010000238.1:0-4052 GCA_048883405.1 Candidatus Thorarchaeota archaeon | reverse complement strand
CCAACACTCCAAGGTATGGCCGCCTGAAGATCAGGAGTTGCCTCGGACTTTGTGACCATTCGAGGTACCAAGTCCCAATCGAGTCTTCGGTATGGGAAAATCCCGAGAATGGTAAGCGCATACTCTCTGAAAGGACGTATGTCACCCTTCCAGTTTTGCAGATGCACTTCGTATTCGGATTCAAATTGCTCAATGAGTTTGATCAAAGCTCGTCGGTATTCAGTGTCATCCTCCACTTTGTCAGTGATGAGTAGTCCAACCACATAGTTCCCTTCTTCGATGACTACTACATAGCCTTCCTTGGTGAATGTCTTCAATTGCCGGTTCTCAAAGATGATAATAGCTAACACAAAGCTCGCGACCAAGTCCGGGTCTACAGACATCTCACGATAGGGGATGCCTATTATTGGCTCACCACCCTCTCTTCTTACTAAAGAGAGATAGCGGACCTTTGCACCTTGGTCTTTTGACTCACTCATCGTGATTACTGGCAGGACAATTGACCAGATATAACTTATCTGAACATCATAAGAAATCAAGAAGGCCTGTTTGAGCAGTCATTCGCACTTCAGAAGTATCATCTATGGAGTAGCCGATTAGTTCTGACAGATTTGCAACTGTAAAAGCTGTACCAATTCGGGTTAGAAGCAGTGATCCTTTCATCCCTACAACCTGTCCCATTAGCTGGAGGTCTTCGATTGGAGTTCTTCCCGACCTCCACCTCTGAGGTTCTGCGTTCAACAAATCGATATGATAGTGATTCGACAGATCCTGAAGTGCAATTTCTGATTCAATCTCTTTCTCCTTAACGGTGTCAAGAAATCCTTGAGCTATTTCTTGAGCTCTCTCCTTACCAATAGGCCTCAAAAGGTGCATAGCCTTGCGTTCAGCCCTGACCTGCTTCTTGACATTAGATCTAGCGCCTAGTTTGCGCTCGATTTGACGAGCCTTCAGACCCCCCTCGACGAATCCAATCACTCCACCATAGTCTGCACCCTGTTCAACCCATCTAGTCACTATCCTAGACCTTGAAGAAACACCAATCTTTAGGGTGCTATCATTGAAGACAGCCAGGTAGACGGCATATTCGGTTGAAAGGCACCGATCCTTTCGTTCGTCACTTGCATTACAGCAGCTACCATCACAACGAATGCATTGGTCCATCTCGTCCATTGCGGAACACGGACCACATCGACGCATACTTCTCCGAACTAGACTATTCTCAGGGCATCTCACCGGTATGCCTTGTGAATCCAAATGGCCAATACAACGTTTGGGTCCTAGGATGGTCCACTCCACATCGTACTCTGAGGGAAGAGTCAGGAAAGTTGGGGTGTCTGATTCATCTGGCCAAATCCTGAGACCGGATTCAAACGTATCATGACCTGTAGGTCGCCAGAGAACATTCATCACCTGCATTTCGAAGACTCCTAGAAAAATGTCAAACGTGGAGTGCCTTCGCCCATCCATTGCACTCCCTGAATATTCAGGTCTGCATTGCATTTTGGACAATGACCCTGTTCATTCAAATTGTTCTTTTTCAAATAGACTCCGTAGCGTTCTACTGCCCTGAAGCCGCATTCTGGACAGAATGTGTTCTCATAGTCATGCCCACCAATGTTACCAGAGTATACGAAAGTCAACCCCACCTCTTTTGCAATCCTGATGTGTCTCTCCAACATTCTTGCTGGAGTTCGGGGAATGTTCGTAATCTTAAAAGTGGGAGAGAATGCAATGATGTGAAGAGGAGTTCTAGGGCCAAGATTATCCACCACCCACTCTGCTAATGCTCTTGTGTCATTTTCATGATCACCAATCTCGGGAATAATCAGATTTGTGATTTCTATGAAGATGCCCCTCTCTTTCATACGGGCCATTGAATTGTAGATGGGCTCAGGCTTAGGAACTTCCATGTAACGCTGCATGAACTCCTTGTTGGCACTCCCCTTGAGGTTAACAGATGCTGCATCAAGATACGGGGCGATATAGTCTACAGCCTCTGGTGTCATGTAACCATTAGTGACAAAGGTGTTGAACATTCCCTTTGAGTTTGCTATCTTTGCAGTATCATGTGCAATCTCCATGAAGATTGTGGGCTCAGTATATGTGTATGTTATTCCAGCGCAGTCTGTTCGTTCAGCCTGAGTCACAATTGCTTCAGGACTCATTTGGTGACCTACTGGACTCTCACGGTGTGAGGAATGATAGTTCAAACAGAATTGACATCTGAAGTTGCATGAAGAGGTACTAATAGAAAACGTTCTAGAACCAGGTGCAAAGTGAAACAGTGGTTTCTTCTCTATTGGATCAGCTGCCATTCCATCAATCAGTCCATAGACAGATGTGTATAGCTTGGATTCCTTCAGACTTCTTACTCTACAAAAGCCGGTTTCGCCCTCATGGATGACACACCTCCGGGCGCATAAATCACATCTGACTCCTTCCTTAAGGCTGGAATAGAGCACCGCTTCTTTCATAGTCAGGGTTTCATTCCCATCAACTCTTATTCGTCTTATGGTGTGTGAGAACAAAAGCACGAGTGAAAATTAAAATGAGTTCTAGCCTAGTTAGTGAGGGTGCTCCTGTTGAAGACGCCTAGGGAGCTCGAAACACTCAGTGGTCTGTTTGGATCAATTACAGATAGAACTAGACTGTTCCTCAGTAGGTGTTCAGAAACCAAATATCTGGCAGTGACCAACTTCAGCAGAGCTACGGATCAATACTTCTCTCTTGCAAGGCAAGCTTTGGAAGGACCGAGGAAAAAGCACATTGCATCGAAAAAATGTGGGGAGCAGTATCTTGCTGTAAAGAATGCTCTTGAGTCTGGTCAACTCAGCTCTCAGCTAATTGATGCCCTTGAATGTCTAAGAAGGGTTTTCGTGAAGGATGTCTTGAGACCCGCTATGAAGCAATACATGACTAGTTCAATCAGCTCGGAAGGGATTGAGAAACTCTACGAGAGTGTGTTGCAGATAGATGGACTCCTAGAAATAGTCCAGTTCTTCAGAAAGGTGCAGAAGACGTAGAGTACTACTCTTCGTCCTCTTCCAACACTACTAGCATCTTGTCTAGGACTATTGTTTCTCCGTCACCCTTGATTTGTGCAATGCCAAGCTTCTGGTAGTCCTCAGCCCATTTCCTGACTATGGGTTGGGACACCCCTAATGAATTAGCTATCGCTTTCACGGACATCTCATTATTCTCTTCAACCATTAGAAAGCCTTTTGTCTTGTCGGTTGATTCCATCAGCCCGAGATATCCATCCAAACGTAGCTGCGTATAACGTAGACGCGCGAGGGCCTTATTGTGATCCTTCTTCAGTCTTTCAAACGTGGCATTGATTCGATCATATTCACTGTGCAAACGTTCAAGCTCTCTCATCTTATCTCCTGACTCATATGATCGAAGGCGGGCTCGGAGATCATCCACCTCAAGCAGCTGTTCCCTAGTAGAATCGATTTGAGTCTGTAGTCCAGCTACCTGAGCGTTTAAGTCACCAATCTCAATTTCCTTCTTTGAAACCATTGATCTGTGTTCAGCCGCCGCCTTCTCTGCAGTGGCAGCACGACTCTCCTCCTCTCCCACCCTCTTTGTCAGAAGATCACGTTCGGCTTCCAGAGACTTCACCTTTTGTCGCAGGTCAACAAGAACATCTGCATCAACCTGTGGAGCAGCCTTCATCTTCGCAATGGTTTCTTCAAGCAAGTCCTCTTTGGCTTTAGCCTCAATGAAATCACTCTGAACTCTGGCAATCTCCTCTTCTCTGTTCTTCAGGCGCTCCTCAGCGACGCCAAGATCACGTGTGAGTTCCTCCACTTGCCTTTCGAGATCCTTGACTTTGCTAGTGAGTTCGACAGAAGTGATTCCCTTTGGCTTCATCAACAACTCCTTAGAGAGGAACTCAAGCTCTGTAGTTGCGCGCTGCGCGAAACCATCCACACTTGTCTTTAGAGTGGTCATTTCTTCAAACGTAGACTTCATTGAGCCTTTGAGGCCATCAGTGATGTCTTTCACCTTCTCCATTATCGGGGCAGACATTCCTGTGGTGAGTG
>JBHLQS010000237.1:0-4083 GCA_048883405.1 Candidatus Thorarchaeota archaeon | reverse complement strand
TCATGCCACTTAATATCCCAGTCTCTTTCAGGCGACAGCTGGAGATTGAGGTCCTCTCCAGAGAATATTGGATCCACTGTCACTGTGACTGCTAGGTCAAGGTTGACATTAGCCCAATAGTCAAGCGAAAGCAAAGGACTCAGGTCAATTGTCTTCAGATCATTGTTGTAGAGATCAATTCTCCCATGGGCAGTTCGAGCTCCAAGTGATTTGAGATCGATGCTCTCAAGCTGATTGTTGTTGAGATTTAGCCTCTCGATAGTAGTGCACGAGCTGAGAGGGGATAGGTCTATCTCCCGTAAAGCATTATGACTAAGCCCAATTTCCTGTAGACAAGTACTAGAAGAAAAGGCAGTGAGGTCAACAGACTCCAGGCGATTTCCATTCAAATGAATTGCCTGCAAGCCACGGCAAGTTGCCAAAGGGGTAAGATCTATTTCTGACAAATCATTCTCATCCAAGTGCAGCTCCTGCAAAGCGGTGCAAGCTCCCATAGGTGTTAAATCGATGGCTTTGAGTTGATTCCAGCTTAGATGCAGCTCCAAAAGATTAACGCAATGAGAAAGTGGTCGTAAATCAATTTGACTGATAAGGTTTCGATAAAGGCGAAGCCGTTCGAGCCTCTGACAGGATCCTAATGGATCAAGAGTGATGCCAGTCAGTCGATTTCCCTGCAGAGATATGGAACGCAGATTTGTACAGTGTTTAAGCGGGGAGAGATTAATTTCCCGAATTTGGTTCCAACTCAAATCCAACTCTTCGAGAGAGTCCAAGACTCGTAGAGGTTCTAAGTCAATATCACGAAGCTGGTTCTCATTCAAGCGGACTTCTCTAAGATTCGTGAGCGAACCAAGTGAAAATAAGTCAAGACTCTTGAATTTGTTGTTGTAAAGGTCTAGAACTTGAAGACTCGTACATGAGTTGATCTGCGTTAAGTCTGCTCGATTCAATTCGTTCCAACTGAGTCTCAGAATCTCTAGGCTCCCACATGAAGCAAGTGGACTTAGATCGATAGTTTGTAGCTTGTTACCGAATAAGTCAAGAACCCGGAGGCTGGAGCAATCTGATAGTGGGGATAGGTCAATTCGGCTTATCTGGTTCTCTCCAAGATGAAGTTCTCTGAGGGCATTATTCCCTGTGAGTGGAGATAGGTCAATTTTATTGATATGACGCCAGGACAGGCTGACATTTTCAGTATCAACTCGACTAAGTTTCTGGTTTCCCTTGGCATCAACTATCGCGAGTCGAATATCTGCCAAACCAAGCAAGCTCTCCATATCTTCATACTGGAATTCGACAAATCCTGTTTAGCCATTAACCCTCTTTAGCAAAGCGGTCTGACTGCTGTTCATGTGGAAATCACTTATTTTCGATTGGTCATGACCACGCGTATGGCCAAAACATCACCGAAACCCTCTGGAAAGGCTGTTGCACACAAGGGGAGACAATTTCTGGTCGAGAAGAAATTGCGAGTGGATTGGATACGCTCAAAGATATCTATCCTGGATGATGAGCATTTGAAGCTTGTAGAGGGGATTATCAAGAGGTTCCTAAAGGAATAGCACGCAGCAAAGACCAGTACTCCAATCAGGGTGCTCTCCAGCATGAAAGATTGCTCTCGCAATGAACCCACTTTCCACGGTGTAGGCCAGTTGCTCTAGCGATGTTTGTGCAGAGCGAATACCAATCGTTTGCAACAATTCTGAATGCCGAGGAAAAATAGCATTTCCTGCAGTTTCTGATTGGAACGACGGGTGCTTCATGAATACCCATTTTTGTCTCGATTACATGAAGCATCCTATCAATCTCAGGACCAACATATATCTCTGGTTTTGCTGCCGGTGGACCTGGCCGCTGGGGGTTCTTTCTATGCTTCGCCAAGGTTCGCATCGCAGTCTTTCTCAGCATCATATTCACATACTGCTCATCAGCCTCAGTAAACTCAAGGAGCACTCTCAAAGGATTTTGGGAAAGATCCTCCTGCGGCTTCTTTCTTCTACGAATCAACCTCCAACCTCAAATGGAAGGTCAAATCTCATGCTATAAATTTCACGATTCAGTTACGAGAGGGAAAAGGCTTGCCTACGCAGGACGGTACTTGGGAATTTCAGCGCGAATGCCCTTCTTAATCTTCAGAATGTCCCGTGCTTGTAGCTCTTTCCTCTTTGGATAGGCAGCAACTATTCCCTTCCATTGATCGATCTTTATCATGACCGGATCACTCTCAACAACCTTCAGAATATTGGCCTTTGACTCGTCCATCTGGTCAAGAACATCTCCTGCTTTGCAACCCATCTTCAGACTGGCAATAATGCTGTCTAACTGATCAGCTATCATCATAGCTTTGTCAGCAGGAACCGTCACAGTCGCCGGCGTTGGAGCAGGCTGAGTCACTACAATCTCAGGTTCAGGAGCTGGTACAGGAGCAGCCGGAGTGGCGGGTGCTGATGTAGCGACAGCAGCAGAGGGGGCAACTGCCTGGATCCGCTTCATTGCATCTACTATATCATCTTTCATGGCTTCAACCGCTTCGCCGATAAATGTAGCAATCTGGTCAAATTGACCTTTGACAAGAACGGCAACATGGTCAAGGTCGCCTCCAGAGTCTGAACTTGGAGCAGGCGTGGCCTTGATAGCCTCTAGGAGCTCGTCCTTGGTCAGCCGGATATCAGAACGAATCTCATCCATGTTGGCTAGAATCGTCACCATACGCTTCAATGTGTCATCCAGACCTGCAATGGCCTTCTCAATATCTTGGAGGCGACTTAGGAACTGCTCAGCCAATTTGCACACTCCCTGCTTCTATTGATGATTGCTACATGTTTGGGCTCTAGAAAAGGGTTTGTCGGATGTTTACCTCTCCTCAATGAATAACCCTGATACTACGAGGACATTCCGAGAACTATTAAATACCATTTCGAGTCAGATTGACTGGGTAGTCTATTTCAGGACGTAAGAACCGTGTCCACCGAGCAAATCTCTCACATGTTCAAGCTAGTTGCTCTTGGCGACGGTGCAGTTGGAAAGACCTCCTGCATCAAGCAATACACCGAGGGCTCCTTCAGTGAGAGATATATCGCTACCATTGGCACTACTTTTGCCCTCAAGACTGTAGAAGTGACGATGCCGGATGGCAACAGAGTCACTGCCAGAGTGGTGCTCTGGGATCTCGCAGGCCAGCCAACATATAACGAACTCAGACGCAGATATATGGCTGGTGCAACCATGGCAATAATTGTCTACGATGTCACGAGGCCGCAGACTTTCCTTGATGTGGGTGAGTGGTTCACTAAGTTCATAACAGTCTGTCCCAATGCAGTTGTCTCTGTAGTAGCCAACAAGATTGACAGACAGGATAGGTTAGTACCTCCAGCTGCTGGTCAAATGATTCAGCAGTGGCTCGATGTCTTACACTATGAAACCAGTGCCAAGACTGGTGAGAACATCAACGAGCTATTCACCGAGCTTGTCACACGTGCTATCGAAAAACAACGCCAATTAGGACCCATTGCATCCGATGGGCCAAGCAAACCATTTAAACTGGGAGTTTAGTTCGAATCAATTGGACTGAACGGGAATGGTGGCAAGCAGAAAGGTTTTGATGGGAGCAATCGGTCACGTCGTTCTGCTCATCATTAATTTCCTCGTCTTTGTCGGATTGGTGGAAAGCTATCAGATTCTTGCCATCGAACTCCCGCTCCTCACAGCACTTGTGCTAGGATACATGGTGATTCATACTACTGTTCTATTGTCGGTACAGCTGGGAATACAGCTCTTGGAACTCATCAGAATCAGAATGCCAACACTACTCATCAGCTACTACTTTCTGTTCGATGATGATGAAGCAATTCCGCTGCCATTTCTTGATCCAGTGAAGAGTCGATTAGGAGTAATCACACTCCTACTTGTTATCAGTGGAGGCCCAGTTTTTTATCCAATCTTTGCCGCATCAGGACTTCTCTTTGTTCTCGCGATAATTGCACAGAGTCCATTGACATTGCCTGTTCTCATAGACTATTTCATTCAATTCATCAACTGGATGCCGCCATTGCTTGTTCTAATTGTGGGTGTTGCAATACTGTC
>JBHLQS010000236.1:0-4120 GCA_048883405.1 Candidatus Thorarchaeota archaeon | reverse complement strand
TCTTAGCTGACATAATGAAGGTCCCATTAAGGTAGACATGGAACCGACCTGATGAGTCGCGTTGGATGTCCAAGTGGTGCCACCCGATCATTTGAGGAGGGGAATATTTAGCCAATGTGACGACAATCCCACTACCCGCAGCGCGCCGGTATAGGACAAACTCGTTATTCCATCCACCGAATGTACCTATGACAGGCACTATCCCATACTCATACGGTACTGAAGCGTACCAGTCCTCCCAATCGATGTTATCAGTGTCCCAATAACCACTGAAGAATGCTACATAGAAATGATGTCTTTCTTGATCCTGGACATCAAGATCAAAGCTCCAGGTGCCTACGGCTTGAGTTGTATTGTACATTGCAATTGTCCAATGATTTGCCACTCCTTGGAATCGTAGCATGCCTTCGGACACGGAATAGTTGGCTGGGAGTGGAGCCGGATCTGAATAATTCATTCCCCAAAACTCCCATCCGTCTGTATTGCCATCAGCAAAGTTAGCCTCCCAAACCACGGCACAAGGCGAATATCTCTCCTGTACGTCAAGAGTGCTAACATCAGGACCGATAGCCAAGACAGGGAGCAACAAGCATGAAATGAGTAACATCGTCATGGCTAATCTTCGCATTTTCAATTCAATCTCTCCTCCAAACAGCTTTCCATAGCTGATTGTCGGAAAGATATGTTCTAGCTTTAACAAAAGACTACCGGTTTGAATCGAGAGTGAACCCACTCTACACTATGTCGAGAGTAAGTCGCCAACTTCTTTGGCATACTTCCTCATCTGAGTTGTAGCCAGACCCATAGATGTCAAATCTTTAGCGGCGCCCATAAGGAGAAACTCTCCAGCTTGCGAAAGAACTGCGAATCCCTTCGCTCCTCTGACCGTCACCTCAAAGAGGTCTCCCAAGTCTAGTTTCTCTTGGGATGCAGCCATCTCTCCTGTCATCAATAATGCGGCACTTACAGCTGCCATGAGGTCTGGATCTGCTTCGGACTCTTCTGTGGCGAAGTATGCCAGTTTGACACCCTGTTTGCTGACCACCGCAATTGCGTCGAGGTCTGCATAGTTAGTCAATCCCATCAGGAGTTCCACAAGCTCCTTCTCTTTTTCTGGGTCGAGATGTTGCGACATTGTATTTTGCTTCCTATTGATTCATTGATTATTTTGCGACAAGCTTCTTCTTCTTTTTAGCGGTCTTGGCTTTTTCATCGGCAGTTGGTACGACGGGGGCCTCAGTTTCGGAACGGAAGAATGTGATAAGGTCTCCCAGGCGCTCCCTCATCTCCTGTTTGATTGGGCTTAAGATGGCTTCAGGAGTGCCTTTCAGCAGTTCGATACCTAAGACCTTTCCGTCTTTCACAATAACGCGGGGTATAAATCCCTCCGCCATAAAAGTACCTTCCGGGGGATCTTTGACCTTCTCAAATTTCCTCTCAACTTTCTCTTGACCGAAAACTGCTACCTTGTGTTCTGCTACTGTAAACAACTCATTATACACTATTAGCAGCTCCCTCTGATAACCTTCCGGCGGGTCTGTTCTTTGTAGCTCTTCAATCATGGAGTTTATTTCACCTGAAATCGGAGCCGCTGGAGCCGCCCTTGGAGCTGCAGCTGGTTTCGATGGTGCTGCAGTGGTGGCAGGTGGCTTTGGAGGCGGTGCAGTTGTCTTTGGTGCTGGCTTCGGGGGTGGGGCAGCCTCAGCCTTCGGCGTCGATGCTTCTGCGGCGGGTGCCTTTGGTTTGGGCTTTGGTGGAGCTGTAGGCGGGGCTTTCTCCCCTGGCTTAAGGACACGCGTTGCGGCAGTGGTCCCGTCCAAGGCGGTGAAGAATGTGGGTGGCTCTTCTCCTTCGTCTACTGCTCTTACCTTGAAATGGAAACCATATTCAGTTCTAAGATTGGTCGCAACTCTTGCACCAATGAACTTCCTTCTGATTCCTGCTTGAGTGCCTTTCCAAAGGTAAATAGACTTGGTTTCGTCATCAACTACACAGACTACCATTTGAGAATCCAAGTCTGCTTTGGAGATCTCAACCTCTTTGAGAGTTCCGTCCTCCATTACCTCATAACCTACGACCATGATTATTCACTAACTTGCAGTTTTTATCTTCTTGCTCCTGTGCACCTAAATTGGGCAACTGAAGACTAGTTGAGATATGGTCATCTCTATGGACAGCTGGATATCTCTGTTTGGGATATAAGATTGTTATTGTGGTGGATGTTTCTTGCGTAAATCCCGAAATCGGTGGTGGTCAACAAGCCTTATGTAGAAGGGGAGCTAACAGCCTTAGTCGATGCCAATGACTGAACAGTCGGCTGAAGCATTCTACGCTGAGCAATTTGGCAAGAGCAAGGATCTCACGGTGAGAGAGCTCATCTTGGGTTTCATCTTGTCAACGCTGATAATGATAGGATCAACATGGGGGCTCATATACATCTATGATGTTCTAACGCCATTCGATATCTCACCGTCTAATCTGGGTCTATACACATTAGCAATGCTGCTCGGGTCTCTTGTTGCCACGATTATTGGAGCTACAATATGTTTCATTATTCTTAGGTTTCCACATGCAGGAACACTATTGCTTAGAGTCCATCGGTTCTTCAAGCGTGGAACAGGCGAGTATTTCCTATGGCCTGAGCCAAAGAATCAGAGTCTGCGGCTTGCCTTTCGAAGGTCATTGTATGGGTCAATCCTAATTGTGGGCATTGGCATGACAGTGGTCAGTTTTGAACTGATGGGGGTTGCACAGACTTCAGACCTTGCTGCATTCGGTCTTTGGGTTGTCATAATCTCAGCTGCCATTCTTCCGATAACAGTCATGGTACTATATTATGGTCCGTGGCTCATCAAGGATGCAGGGCTCTTTCACCTGGATCTTGTAGACCGTTCGCTCAGTAATGTAGGCGATGACCTGGAAGACATACTCGAGTTCTTTGCGGGGGCAGACCTCTTTCTGGTCTGGATTGAGCTGACTTTGACTGCTGGGTTTGAACAGCCATGGTTCTCGATTTTTGTCATAATGGTTGCTGTGGGTCCATTACTCTCTATAGTATTCAATTTCACCCTTGTATTCATGTATGTAAAGACCCGGGCTACGTTGCAGACAATTGATTTTATCGTTACCCGACTTGACCCTCCTGATATGTTCGATTCATCAGACGCAATTCGACAAAAGGTTCTAGCACTAATTGATAGGGACATTCTTGCATCAGTAGAGGCTGATCAGGAGAACTCAGACGTTGCCGAATCGGACGCTCTTCAGACTGAGTCAGACGATATTCCTGTCCCAATTGACGAAGATGGTTAAGAATAGGCGCTGACTATCCAATCAGTGTCACTCCGCCATCTGCAAAGCTAAAGCCAACTTCAGGTTCCTTCATTGAACGGAGCTTTCTCGCAAGTGATTCATCCGGAACCGATGCCACCAGTATCTTGCCTTTGAAGTCTAACGTGATTCTAAAGGTGCCAATTCTAGGAACCACCGAAAGGACAGTTGCAGTGGGAATGCCTCTCTCGGGACGTACGAATAGGGAAATATCTTCAGGCTTGACAGTGAATTTCACTTGTTCTCCCAATTTCGCAGCGCCTTTCAATGCAAATTGAGCACCGTTCGTAGCTATGATGATGCCTCTCTCATTCTCCTGTATCACTTCTCCGGTAAGAACATTGCCGCTACCCAAGAACCTGGCAACAAACTCGCTAGCAGGCTTCTCGTATAGCTCCTCCGGCCTACCCACTTGGTTCACTACTCCATCACTTAGAATTGCAACACGGTCAGAGATTGCAAATGCCTCATCTTGACTATGTGTGACGTAGATGGTTGTAATCCTCAGTTCATTCTGTATTCTCCGGATTTCCGTCTGGAGCCGTTCTCTTAATTGCGGATCCAAGGCTGAAAGCGGTTCATCAAGAAGCAAGAGATTGGGCCTCTTTGCAAGAGCCCTAGCTAGTGCAATCCTTTGTGCCTCCCCCCCGCTGATCTCATTGCTCCGCCTCATCAGGAGGCCTCGAATACTGAGTAGGTCGGCCAGAGATTCCACACGTTCAACCGTTTCTTCCCGGCTCCATCCTGCCATCTCAAGTGCAAATGCTATATTCTGATACACATTCATGTT
>JBHLQS010000235.1:0-4144 GCA_048883405.1 Candidatus Thorarchaeota archaeon | reverse complement strand
CTGTTTGGAATGATTCCAAGTCCTTGGAGAGGGAAATACCACGGCGATGATGATTCGCTTCTTTGCATGAATATTGTGGACATCAATAGGATGTATAATGCACTGTTTGATGTGAAAGGAATCATTGAGGCGGTGTACTCAACCTCAGAGACCCTGGATAACATTCTTCATCCCGCAATACATCGAGATATGGGATTGATTTGGAGCGGGGCCGACACGCTTGAGTTGGATGCACTTGTCTCTTCTCAGCTGGGGCTGAACCCAAGACAGGTGGACTACCTTCAATTAGCGTCCGAGAAGATCAAGCAGTGGAATGAGAACACTGTGGAAGTGGGAATGGCAAATCCAGTTAGATTTCCCGATGACTAGATCCATGTCTGGGAACTCTTATGTTGGAGGACTCAAGACAATATTGCATGGCAGACCTTAGAGTTGAGATATCTGGAATGAGGTTCAGAAATCCTGTTTTCACTGCAGCAGGACCTACCTCAAGAAACGGAATCACTTTGCTCAATGCTGCAGCCGGAGGTGCGGGTGGACTGGTTGCAAAGACAGTCAGTGTCAAACCTGCAGATGTACCCAAGCCCAACATGGCTGCACTGGGTAGCGGGCGGCGAGAGTCACGGCGAGGAATACTGAATGCAGAGCTATGGAGCGAATTGCCCCTGGAGCGATGGCTAGAGAAGGAGTATGAGATCGCTCTGGGCTCAGGACTTCCAGTAATTGCGAGTGTAGGCTATACGCCAGAAGAAGTGGCAGAAATAGCACCAAAGATTCAGGCAAAGGGGGTCAATGCAATCGAGTTCAGCACGCATTATGTCGGAGGCCATGTCGAGATAGCCAGGGCTCTAAGGGAATCTGTGGAGATACCCATCTTTGCCAAGCTTAGCCCTAAGGTTGATGTCGCTAAGATAGCCAAGGACTTGGAGCCATTTGTTGACGGGGTGGTTGGAATCAACACATATGGCCCGGTTCTTAGGATTGACATTGAAACAGGCAAGCCGGTCCTTGGAAGCGACCGGGGAGAGGGATGGATGAGTGGTGCATCTCTCAAACCCATCGCAATGAGGTGTATCGCCGATATTGCCAGGAGCATCAAGAAACCTGTCATAGCAGTGGGTGGAGTCACGACTGGAGAGGACGCGATCGAATTCTTGATGGCTGGAGCATCTGCTGTTGAGGTGTGTACAGCAGCAATCCTACAGGGTGACACAGTCTATGGTCAGATTGCTGGAGAGATTGACAATTGGCTGGATGAACATGGATATGACTCGGTGAATGATGTCAAGGGAATGGCCCTGAAGCATCTTGAGAAGGGAGTGAAACTGAAGCCACCTCCTAATGTCGACCTCGAGAAATGCACCAGATGCGGCCTCTGCCCAAAGTCATGTGTGTACCACGCAATCAACCTGGACAAAGGAAAGGGGACTTTCTCTATCGACTCAGAGAAGTGCGAAGGGTGCGGCATGTGCATCTCGGTCTGCCCATATTCTGCACTAAGCATGGATTAGTAATTCACGGCATACGCCTAGAAGTACAGAATCTCATCAAGCCCTTCAGTTAGGAGAACAGCTCTGTCAGTACTGACTAGATAGTCATTCTCTATTCGTACACCGCCTATGCCTTTCAAATAGACACCTGGTTCAATAGCCATCACATGACCTGACGCGAAGTGTGCCTCTCGGTCGTACAGTGATGGGTTTTCGTGGACTTCAAGACCAATACCATGTCCAAGCCCGTGCGTCATACCCTCGGTGGCCTGAGGATTAAGCCGGCGAGAGTCGTACCCAGAGCGTTTCAGACGCTCATAGCAGGCCATATTTGCATCATCAATCTTAGCCCCATCCTTTATAGCATCAATAGCTGAACCGGCCGCGAGCTGAACAGACTCAAACATGTCACATATCTTCTCACTGACTGAACCCTTTACAAAGGTACGAGTAACATCAGCGACATAGCGCTCCTGTTTTAGCCTTGGAAACACATCCAGGATTGTAGGTTCTTCTGCCTTCAATTCATCCTGAGGAGCGCCCAAATAATGCCAGTCGAATGCCTTCTTTCCCACAGCTAGGATTGTGTCCATTGCAGCCTCTGCACCATGGTCTAGGAGAAAGTGCTCAAGTGCCAGTTTCATCCGACCAACCGTTAATGCCTCACCTTCATACATCAGGGTTTTGTTGGGACCTATTTCTGAGTCCTTGACCATCTCAAGCAGTTTGGTGATTCCACCCACGGTCGCGTCTCCTGCCTTCTTTATTGCATGAATCTCAGCAGCAGATTTTGTTGCACGCGCATCCCTCAGCAGCTCTGGGACTACTTTCACTTCATACCCCATTTCTTGAATGATCACCAGTCGCTCAGCAGGAAAGTGATCAGGTACACCAACAACCTTTCCCGTGAAGACTTTCTTCATGACATCTTTCACGAAGACATCAATGCTTTCACGTGCGCTTTTCCCCTCCTTCATTAGTCCGATGTAAATCTCGGACAAGTCATGAGTTCTTCCTATTCGGCTCTCTTTCAGGACTCGTTCCAGAGTATGGAAGAAGGTGGCTACAACGGGTTCTTCGCCTCGGTTTTTCACATATGTGATCTGGTCTGTCGACCTGAATCCAGTCAGCCAATAGATATCTGGAGTTTCGTACGCATTTCCGGTAGCAATTATTCCATCGACGCCATATTTCTCCATTAGCGGGTCCAAGTCATCTAGCATTGCTTACACCAGTTTGCCCTGCCACTAACTGACGAAAAAGGCTTCCCATTCAAGACTGAGCGTAGGGCTTCATCCTTCTCTCGACCTGCTCTCGAGTCGGTAGGTCAAACGGACCTGAGGTTTCCACATTAAATGAGGAACACGTTGCACCAAAAAGACCCGCCCGCTTCACATCCCCTGTTCTCATGTATTCCAGAAGAAAAGAAATGACATATACATCGCCGCAACCTGTCGGGTCAGTCTGAGAGTTGGCCAATACAAGGGGGATATCCTTCTGCGTGTTTCGAGTATAGACCGTAGACCCAAGTCTGTCCCGTGTCACTAGGACCATTCGCGGACCGATGTTGAGGATTTCGGTCACTGCTGATAGCTCGGACTGAGAATCATATGCCAGTTTGAGTTCAGCCTCATCAAATTTCACAACATCGGCTAGTGCTAGAATCTCATCTCTATCAAGCCATTCTCTCTCAATGATTTGCTCATCCTCAATTCCTCTCAGAAAACCCTGACAGTCAATAGATAACAGAGGGCCTCCTACTCGCAAAGATTTGATGACTGAATAGGAAATCTCGCTAGCTGTCAGTGGACTGAAGTGATAGATGCTGGCGCCCGTGTGCTGAGGAAGAATGTCATCCGGCCTTATTGCGGGACCTATGCTTTCAACCCTCTGCGTTCGAGTTCCCTCTTCATCGTATTCATTGATGAACCTCGTACTCTTCTCCCCTCGCCTTTGGACTCCAGAGATGTTGAGACCCGCATCCCCAAGAGTGTTTAGATATTCATCTTCGAAGTCCGCACCCACACAACTTACAATTCCAGCGCCCAAGGCTCCAATCCTAGGTGCAATCATAGCATACGCGGGGCCGCCCCCTACATTTTCAGTTCTCCTCTCAGGGGTGATTGTGAGATCCCTGCTCAGATGTCCAATTACCACAATCTCCATTGGCCCAACCTCTGTCGACGCCACTTTTCACCGTAACGGATGCTATAGCAATGGCACTCAAGCTAATAATTCCTATGCATCAAGAGCCATTTGATGAACACTGAAAGCGTATGATAATCCTCGTTCATAAGTGTTAAAATGGCGTAGGCTTACGTTGAGAGACTGAGTTGAGACGCTTGCCAGTAGTCACTGTGAAATTCTTTGCAACCGTGCGGGAGGCTGTCGGAACTAGAAGTATTGAGATTGAAGCTGATGACATCAGGGGCTTGCTTGAGAAGCTCAAAGAGCTATATGGAAAACGGTTCATTGATACTGTGATAGATGAGGAAACTGACAAGCTGAAACGATTCTATCAATGTATGATCAATGGAACGCGCATAGAACGCCTTGATGGGTACGACACCCTGCTAGAAGACGGGGATGCAGTGGCCCTCTTCCCTCCAGTGGGAGGCGGCTAGGCCATCCCATGATTGCTAGGGGGCAGCCTA
>JBHLQS010000234.1:0-4146 GCA_048883405.1 Candidatus Thorarchaeota archaeon | reverse complement strand
CCCGAGATTCCCGAGTTCAACTATAGAGATAACTGGTTCCGTGATTTTGTGCTCCATGAACTCGGTGTTATCAGGGATGCAATTCACCAATTCAGAGAGTCCTCATTGGCGGTAGTGCTCCCTTCAAATTCAGCATCTGCTATCTATGATTTCTTCATGGTAGTATTCTCTTCGATAATTAGAGATGCATCAAATGCCGACCCTCATTGTACACGAACTGTGATACGGCAGAAAATGCAAAAGAAAATCGAGTGTGGAGAAACATTAGAGCGATTTCGTGAAACACTGGAGCAACAATTGAAGGGAATGCAGGCCCTCTTCACAATCACAAAAGATCGGGATCTTGAGGAACCAGTCCTACCAGAGTCTAACGCCATATCCACGGGATTGGAATCCGAATCTGTAGACTTGGCCGTTACCTCTCCTCCCTACATCAATGCAGTTGACTACCCTCGAACTCACCAGCTGGAGATGTATTGGCTCGGCCTCCATGAGGAAGGCCCTCTTTCAAACATGAAGCGGAAGTACATTGGGACGGAAATCGTCTATAAAGAGGAGTATGATGAACTTAGAGTTTCTGGACTTGATTCACTTGATCCAATTCTCAAGAAGATATACACAGTGGACCCGCGCCGGTCTTATATTGTCTTCAAGTTCTTTGAGGATATGAAGGAGCAGCTCAAGGAGACATTTCGGGTTCTTCGTCCCGGTGGCCGCTACTGTATGGCTATTGGTAACAATGTCATTCGTGGTAATGTGGTCGAGTCGCATAAGATACTGGCAGATATTGCAGCTGCTGAGGATGTGGGTTTCAAAGTCGAGAAGACATTCTTCTCAGGAGTAATCCGCCATTTCATCAAGATTCCGCGAAAGGAACGCATGGACGGAGAATGGATCCTGGTTTTGAAAAAATCCTAGGCTATGTCTACTTGTCAATTGGCCACATGAATTGTCGGATGTCTTCGATAATCTCATTCATCACATCTAGGGAATCTGTAACGCCTCCTGGCACCTCCATACTATGATTTGCATTATCAACAAGAACTAGGCTTCCACCTGTTGCACTCTTCACCTGTTCGAGGATATCCTTATCATAGTGGGGGTCGGATGTGCCAATGATGAATATGGAATGGGGGTGGTGCCTGGTAATCTGCGCCACAAGATGTGGCATCTTAATGAGTGGAGTATGCCATATCACTCTGCAACTCCTAGTTCCAGAGAATGTGTCGAGAAGGCGTCCAATGGCAAGAGTGCCAAGAGACTTCCCCACAAGAACTCTGACTTCAGCATCTATCTGATCTACAGTAGCCTTGTAAGCTTCCTCAACATCCGCGTAGAGCCACCTTTCCCTGTCCTCCCATTCTAGACTATTGAACTCCTGATTATTCCAATAGGCATAGTCAATACTGAGCACACTAACTCGATTCTCAAGCAAGAGGTTGATCGTGTAGTGAAGTAGTGGGCCTTGCGATGAATAACCTCGTCCGGGGAATACTAGAGCCAGTTTATCACTGAATCCTTTGAGTTTGAGATAGGTGTTGGGTATCTGCTTTCCATCGTATCCCTTGATCTCAATGCTCTCAAACGAATACATAGAATGCCACTTCTAGCCTTAACTGATAAGAACTGTGATGAACCCTCTGATGATGAAATACGAATGCTTATTTGGTGATGTCCCGCGTGAATCTCAGCACTATCAGGAGGTATGATAAAACATGGTGACAACTTTTAGGTGGGATCGTGTTTGCACAGCGCTCATTCTTAGCTCTACCTCCGTCTGCGAAGTTCTTGTACGTGCTGCTTAAGAACAGGCGCCGGATGTCCCGGCAAGACCTGATCAGCAACACCTTCTTGCCTCCCAGGACAGTGAACTATGGCCTTAGTCGACTGAAGGACCTAGGTCTCATCCGGGAGCATGAACATGGCAAGGACAGGCGGATGGCGGTCTATGAGCTAATTTCGGCGCCGATGTAGTCTAGTATGTACAAGAAACGATATCTCTGGCTTTAGCTCAGGGGTATCGTTTCAATGTTTATTGATCCGCCTTTTCATCAGCTTCTGCCAAAAGCCTCATAATGTAATCAGGGAGGATTCTGTTCTCGAATACTGAGGCGAAATCTAATGGACTTCTACAGCGATGCAGGTATCGAGCCCATAGGTGAAGAAATCCGTACTCACTTCACTACCGAGATTACTGCGGAGATAGCAGATACTGAAGTCATCATTATGGGTTGGGTCCATATTCTGCGGGATAAGGGGAAGATAAAGTTCTTGGTTCTTAGAGATGAACAGGGGCAGTGTCAGGTGACAATTCCGCAGGCTAAGGTCTCTGAGGAAGTCTTTGAGGCCTCTGGACAACTAAAGCCAGAGTACGCTGTGGCTGTGACAGGCAAGGTTGTGGCTGCCAAGCAAGTCGCTTCTGGTGCTGAGATTATACCAACCAAGATACGAATCATCAATACTGCCCAGCGTCTTCCAATTGATGTTGTAGAGGGAAAGGTGGATATCGATCTAGACACACGCCTCAATCATAGAGTTCTGGACCTTAGGAAACCCTCAAATAATGCGATCTTTCGGATTCAACACTCACTTGTTCGATTCGCACGGGAGTACCTAGAGTCAAATGGGTTTGTGGAGATCCACACTCCGAAAATAGTCGCTGAAGCCACAGAGGGTGGAGCAAACCTATTTGAGATCAAATATTTCGATAAGAAGGCATACCTGGCCCAGAGTCCACAATTCTATAAGCAACTGATGCTCTTGGCTGGTTTCGGCAGAGTCTTCGAAATTGCTCCTGTATTTCGAGCTGAGAAACACAATACAAGACGACATGTCAATGAGTATACTTCATTCGACTTCGAGATGGCATGGATAACCGATGTGGACGACATCATGAAGATGGAGGAACGAATGCTTAATCATTCATTCAAGAAGACATCAGAAGCCGCGGCAAATGAACTTGAACTTCTCGGGACCGAGCTAGTTGTGCCAAAAGTACCTTTCAAGAGAATCAAATATGCTAAAGCCATTGATCTACTCAACAGCGAAGGAAAAGAACTAGCGGTCACTGATGACATCGATCCAGAAGCTGAACGACTACTTGGGGAAATATTCCCTGAGAAATTCGGGACTGACATGGTTTTCCTTACTCATTACCCCTTGGAGTTGAGACCTGCTTATACTATGCCTAGTATGACAGATGAGGGGATGACTGAAAGTTTTGACCTCACGTACAAAGGTATGGAGATTACAACAGGGGGTCAACGTATACACATCTATAATTTGTTGGTTGAGCGATTCAAGGCGAAGGGATTTGATCCAGATGCCTTTGCTTTCTATCTAGATCCCTTCAAATATGGTGCACCACCACATGGAGGGCTGGGTCTTGGAGTGGAACGGCTTACAATGCAGCTGCTTGGAATAGAGAATATCCGTGAGGCCATACTTCTTCCACGAGACCGAGACCGAATAACTCCTTGATTAAGAGCATTCCCAATACACCTGATAATACTCTCTCTTATAGTAGCAATAGACCATTTTCAAGCAATAGTCCAGTCTGGACTCAACACTTGAGTGAAGGTCTTCTTGATGCAAGAACATCTCCAATCCGAACTCTTCGCCTCAATTGCCACCCTTGACCAGCTGAAGAAGATGTTCGACATGGGAATTGTCGACATCAGGTCATATCAGAGGGAGTCTGAAGCACTAGCCAGCGAGGTGAAGGCTAACATTGCAGACCTGAGGCGCATCGGCCTGGATTTTGGCACCTTTATTCAGACTGAACATGTTGCAGAACGATTCCCTGATGCCGTTATGCTGCTTGACCTCTCCCGTCGTGAGAACCGATTCCGTGGAGACGGAATGACCATGGATGAATATTACGACCACATTGGTCTTGCAATTCTTGATGTGGCAACAGCACATGCATCTAAGGGACTTATGGGACTGGCTGAGCTGATTGTTGAAGTTGTGAAACGCATGCCTGAGCTAAAGGCAATAAGCTACAGCGATGTTATCGAGGCTGTCAATCGGGTTGCTGAGCATGGCCTAATACCAGGAATACGGACGCTGCGCGGTGGTGTAAAAGTAGTTGAGCTTCGCCCACTTGAGCTCAGAAGGGATCAGGCGGATGTTGTTAACCTTGCC
>JBHLQS010000233.1:0-4162 GCA_048883405.1 Candidatus Thorarchaeota archaeon | reverse complement strand
TCTGCCATCAGATATGGTATGAATTGCTGAGCAAAGTTCTCCATATCGACCATGTTGATGAGTGCTGTCTTTATTCCAGCCAGGTTATCTGCAGCCATAGCAGTCCAGAGCGCACCAAGAGCAATATCCCAGTGGTCTTCCACGAATGCGGCGATCTCTTCCTTTGACTGGAACTCGGTGGGCAAGTCGATGCCTGCAAAGTCCTTCAGAAGTGATTTAATCCCATCACCAAATGTGTTGAGGTAGCCCTCAAGAGCTACTGGATCGGCATAATAGTCGTTGTCTAGAATGTCCAATAGATGGTAGGAATCGAAGTAGCTAATGAACGCCTCTGCTATTGCTGCCAACGGATTGGCCGCAGCTAACGTGTCATCCACTCTACTCATCAATGCATCGGGGTTCATTCCTGCCTGAGCCATGATTTCCGCTAATAAGTCAAAGTTCAGTTCCGTAACTGGTGTAGTCGGGAAGAACGTGGGATCAGAGAAGTCCATGTTCAGAACCATCTGCTTCATGTCAGGCCATGGTGTTAGACTTCCCCAGAGGGTATCAACTGCGGAATTAATACCATCCTCAATGTCGGTCGTGTTGAAGTCCAGCATCTGCGCATTCAGCTCTAGAGCCAAGCCTTTCGGCAATACAGAGAGCATTTCCTTTAAGGCATCACCCAAGGTGGTGTTCTCCTCTATGAACAGATAGGGCTCCATTGAAATGTTGGTTGGTATCTCAAAGCTATCGTCAAGTGAGATCCACGAGGAAGGTATCTCCGGAATTGATAACGAACC
This sequence comes from Candidatus Thorarchaeota archaeon, assembly GCA_048883405.1. GTDB lineage: Archaea > Asgardarchaeota > Thorarchaeia > Thorarchaeales > Thorarchaeaceae > SMTZ1-83. Next base: position 3,377 of record JBHLQS010000233.1, on the reverse strand, counting down.
CGGAGATGCTCCAAGGATAGCTGAGATTGAGTTTGCTGATGAGTCTTGGTCCATCTTTGTCTGAATATTGCCTGTGTAGCCGACTTGGTCCTTCAGGGAATATGTTTCATCACCCGCTACTGAATCTACAACACCAGGGTATTCAAATCCAGCAAAGCCCACTACGCCACTCTGGACTTCCGTCGCCAGATCAGTGTGAGAGGCATCCGCTCTGATGTAGAAATCAGAGCTGCCGGCCATGAAATTGCCAACAAATGAAGACATGTTGTAATAGTATGGAAGATAGTATCGTGGTATGTAGACTTCACCTGCAGATGTCATCAGGGCTGGCCAATCAGGGGAGCCTGCCAGATCCATGAATCCGCCCATGTTGGCAAGCCGGTCTAGGAACAGAGGCATTGCTGTTTCACCCTGACTTGCAGTAAGAATGTCTATGTATGTCATCATGTATGTGGTGCCGTAATCAAAAACTGACGTGGTATTGTAATCGAACCATTGGGACACATTGGTCTGGATTATCTCTAATCTGTCCATATTAAGTCCGAATGCAGACTCATAGACACTTACCACTTCCTCAGCAATGGCATCAGCTTCGCTTGCACTGAGGTCAGTGAGTGAAGCCGAGCCCCTATCTGCAGGAACTATCCAGATTGGATTGATAGCAAGCTGGAGTATAGCCATCGGACTTCCCACTGCCCCGTTGGGGAAGGGTGTTAATCCGTTAAACACGAACTCCATCTGACTGACATATCCATCAGCAGTGTTCATTTGGTTAGTCACTATCGTCTCAAGCGCGGACGTGTAAGCGTAGTCATAATGTGATGCATTTTGCATTGACGCTATGATATTATACACTCCTCCCCAGGCATCCACGTAGGATCCCATACCTTCTATTGTGGCGACGTTTGGAGGACCATCGTCTGCAACCATTGATGAAGATATTATGGAGGTTGGCGTGCCCCGCGTGCTACCTGCAACCGCTGGGAGGAACAGAGTCATCACAACGAATGCAGCTAGAAGCAGGTTGTTTTTTCTAGTACTCATGAGTAATTCTCCTTAGGAGTATTTTCTCGGTAGTATAGGGTATTAAGTCCCCTAACAAAAACACTACACGAACAGTAAGATATGCGGAAAGTACGTATTTGAACCTTTGTCGGCTATTTCGGCATTCGGTGTAGTGCTACTCGGCGAAATGCTATTCTCATATGGACAGTCTACTCGTCTTCTAGTTCGTCGGGCTCATCATCATCCACGAACTCCTCTGGCGCCTCCGAATCTGGTTCGACTTCTGGTTCAGAAGCAAATTCCTCCTCCACAAGTCCATCTTCAGGCTCCTCGATTTCCTCATCTTCAGCGAGAACCGGAGCATCTTCAGGCATAGAAGCGGGTTCTGGTGGTGCTCGACCTGCTCGTCTAATGAACAGCACTGCCATTAGCAGAGCCACACCTGGGAAGAGCAGCAGTTTGATGATATCGGGGCCTCTCTCGAAAATTGCATATCCTAGAGCCTCGAAGGCGGATTCTATAACAAGATATCCAGAGGCAAGGAAGAAAGTCAATGTAGCGGCGAGCTCCTTTGATATCTTCCAGCGAGTGTCCAACTCAGCTCTGCTGGAGAGAGCCAGCCCAACTGAACTCATTGCATAAAGAATGAAGAAGATGGACATACCAACATCAACAACTAGGGAGAGTATATCCAATCCTGTTACTTCCTTCAGAACGTTGTAGAGGAAATAAGCCACATAGAGCGCAATGAACAATCCAAGTAGAGCAAGATTGTCCCCCATCACCTTATTCCGATATCTGAGAATCAAGATTCCGTTGATGAAATTGAAACCAAGCGCTATCAGTACCCCCGCAAGTGCTCCCACAACAACCAGCCATCCTGTTTCCACGCCCCAAATACCGGGATTGAGAATTAGCATGAGAAAGAATGCTCCAATGATAACTGCGTAGCTGATCAAGTACAATGTGCCAAAGAACACCGTAACAATCTTTGAACGATGCTGAATATCAACGCTTTCTGCATACCCTAATGCGGTGCGAGATGAAAGGTACGCCTGAAACACAATCCATCCAAAAAAGGCGATTATGAAGAAGAGGAAAAACCATAGACCATGCATAAAAAGGAAGAGAACAACATAGATGCCAGTGCTAACCGCAATCCAAGGGATGAACAATGCGAAAGATCGACTATAGGACTCTTCGCTTGCAAGGTACCTCTGCAGTCCAAAGAGAGATAGAAAAGAAGCTAGCATGAAATAGGTTGGAAAAATGCCACCCAAAACTGATATTATGCCAGTCAGAGGTATTCCTATAATGTCGCTAATCCCTCTGAGGAGGAACACGAAGATTGCAGAAAGCAGGAAAATCAGGGAAAACCATCTAAGTCTCTTTGACTCAAAAAATAGTCTGAGACCTTTGATGAATCTGGTAAGAATAGGGATTTCCATCTCCAAATCCTCCTGAAACTACCCTACAAGGAACTAATGGCGCTTTTATTTCTACGCCATTGCCTCTTTTAGAACATAAACAAGTTCAGCTTCGAGCGTGTGTTTCACGGTTGGTTTCTCAATTATCGCAGCAACCTTATGGCCATCGCTATCGAATATCTGAATCCAAGGAATCGCTGTCACACCCCACTCCTCCATCTCTGGAGGTGATGGCGGTATTTTCCATTGATGATCTGGATCTAACGGAGCTGTCTTGATGCCGCCAAAACATCTTACGTCTAGCCCAATCTGTTCTTCCAAATGCATTAGAACCGGAAGTGCAGCTCGGCAGTCCGTGCACCACCCTGCACTCATCACTACAAATACGAGGCCTTCAGCCAAAGCCTTGAGTTCCTGTGTCGACTGAGGATCAAGTTTGTATTCATCGTAGACCTCAAGAAATTGGCCTCCTGCCTTGCCGTCTATACTCTCAACGTAGTCTCTGGCATTCTTTGTTCTCTTTCTAATGTCGTCCAAGTCGACCATTGCATCTCTGTCACGGACCGTGCCGCCTCTAAAAGGCTTCTATAGGTGAAGGATTACTGGATTGTGAAAACACGGAGTATGTCGCCCCAATGCTGAAATGTGATGAATGCTGAGTTCTCAAGCAAGCAAGGAGTGGTGCGACCTGGCAGAAGTCTACAAGGCCATCGTTCTTGGCCCACCAAACGTGGGAAAAAGCTCACTGATTAGACGCTATCAGGCAGGGGAATTCAGTGACGGGTATACCGCCACAGTCGGAATGGACATGAAAGCAACTACGTTTGACTTTCCAGACGGTTCTGTTGTCCTCACAGTTGTTGACATAGGAGGACAGTCAACTTTCACCGGTCTAAGAAGCCGTTTCTTTGCTGGTTCTCATCATATGATTCTTGTCTTTGACAA
>JBHLQS010000232.1:0-4246 GCA_048883405.1 Candidatus Thorarchaeota archaeon | reverse complement strand
ATAGTGACTATGTTTGTATGGTTCGCACCGTGCGAACAACACTGGTGAAACAGTGTCCCCCTTTGGGCACTTGAGGTTTCAGTAGCCAAAAGGCTGTATTTGTGAAGTGATTTTGAATGACTTCTGCCGTAAAAACAGAACATGTCGATATTCGAGAGAGTGTGAAGAAGGCACTCCCTCGTTCAGCAGCGGTGACTTCCGTTGAGTTTGAAGGGCCTGAAATTGCCATCTACTCAAAGGCACCCAAGATTCTTTTGGATGATGGAGATAAGATTAAGGCCTTGGCCCGCAAGATGCGAAAACGTCTTGTTGTTAGGTCCGCTCCTGAAGTCAGAATAGATCATGAAGAGGCAGAAGAGGCGATCAGGAATCTGGTGCCTGCAGATGCTGAAATCACATCGATTGATTTCGATATATCAAGAGGCGAAGTCATCATTGAGGCACAAAAGCCCGGACTTGTAATAGGCAGGAGTGGTTCTACTCTCCGAGAAATCACAAGAAGGACGTTCTGGCGACCAAGTGTCATGAGAACGCCTCCTATTGAAAGCAAACTTATCAAACAGATTCGTTACATAGTTCAGTCAGAAGCAGCCTACCGAAACAAGATCTTCAGAGACATCGGAAGGAGAATCCATCGACCCCCTCTGTTGAACAATGGATGGATTCGACTCACAGCATTTGGTGGCTTCAAAGAGGTCGGTAGACAGAGCATGTTCTTGCAGACATCAGAGAGTAACATACTGATTGAGTGTGGTGTGAATGTTGGCACACCAAGTAAAGCATATCCACGTCTGGACATGCCCGAATTCAATCTCGATGAGTTGGACGCAGTCATAATCACTCACGCTCACCTTGACCATTGTGGAATGGTCCCCTTTCTATACAAGTATGGCTACAGGGGACCAGTCTACATGACTGCACCCACCCTGAATCTAGCAACGCTTCTCCAGCTAGACTATCTTGACGTAGCTGAGAGAGAAGGGAAGCTCAGGCCCTATCGAGACAGGGACGTTAAAGAGGCAATCCTTCACACAGTGACATTGAACTACGGAGAGGTCACTGATATCGCACCTGATGTACGACTCACCCTCCATAATGCAGGACACATTCTCGGTTCCGCCATTGTCCACCTTCACATTGGAGATGGCCAATACAACTTGGCATATACAGGGGACTTCAAGTTTGGGCGAACACGATTGCTTGAACCTGCCACCTTTACGTTTCCGCGCCTTGAAACCCTCATAGTCGAGAGTACCTACGGCCATCCGACAGACAAGATGCCACCTAGGCAGGAAGTAGAACGCAAGTTCGCTTCAATCATCAAGAAAACCATAGAACGAGGCGGTAAAGTCCTGATTCCTGTCCTTGCAGTTGGCCGCGCACAGGAAATCATGTTGGTCCTGGAAGACCTCGTAACAAAGAAACGAATTCCCAAGATACCAGTATACATCGAGGGAATGATTGCCCAAGCGACAGCAATTCACACTACTCACCCAGAGGCGCTAAGCAAGAAGATCCGTGAGATGATCTTCCACCAGGGAATCAATCCATTCCTTAACGAGATATTCGTGCAGGTTGACAGCCATGAGCAACGTGAGGAGATAGTGGAGGGAGAGCCTTGTGTCATAATGGCCACGTCTGGGATGCTGGCAGGAGGACCAAGTGTAGAGTACTTCAGACTACTGGCACCCGACGAGAAGAACACTCTATGTTTTGTGAGCTACCAGAGCCCCCAGACGCTTGGTAGTAGAATCCAGAAGGGATGGAAAGAAATTCCGATGAGAAACCGCGATGGGCAACAGGTCATGGTTCCAGTACACTTGGAAGTAGCTACTGTCGAGGGATTCTCGGGACACTCAGACCGAAAACAGATTCTCAATTTCGTGAAACGTGTTAATCCTTCTCCAGAGAGAGTCCTCACATGTCATGGAGAGGCAACGAAATGTCTGAATCTGGCATCAACTATTCATAAAGCTCTGAATATCGATACCAAAGCCCTCAGCGTCACGGAGAGTATCAAACTCCGATAAGACTATAGCTTGACAAATGATGGAGTGACAATTACGCACGTATCGTTGACCAGGGCAATATCAGATTGATATGCGCGAGTTTCTCCTCGGATCCTTTCTATGATTCGTTTTAGTTCGAGATGTGTCTTTTCTTTTCCGTCGTTTAGCCGAGATATGTCAAGCAGTACTATATTCCCTTGACGAATCTGATTTACAATATATGGTACATCTTCAAGAGAGGCAAGGCGTTTTGACCTAACGAAAATAGACTCTAATTCAGCCAGTCTTCTGCAGTCGCGTGTTGGGTCGATTTCTGAGTCATCCATAATGGGAGAGAAGATTCCGAGTCCAGGATATTTTGGTTTGGCCTCAGTTTCTGCTGTCGTTGTGACATCCTTACCCTTGAGTCTAGACAAGAATCTCAACTTGATTCACCTCATATCCAATTTCATGGGAGAATCATACTAAGAAAAGACCGAGTATTATGACAGCCCACCATTGGTGAACAACTTTTATACTCCCTCTCGGCATCAATGAGTGATAGCGATGTCTCCACAGAGTCTGGAGGATGGTCGGGTAGCAAAGCTACAGGAACAGCTCAAAGCCCTAGGCAACAGATACGCAGTAGAGATACTGCAGGTCTTGAGTCCTAAGACAGGTGATATAATTCCAAGCCTCGGATGGGACGGCATAGTCGAAGGGGTTCTAGAACTGAAAGGGTTTCACAAGCCAGATCCTAGCCCAGCGGGGGACAAGACACAGCAGGAGGCAGACTATCAGGAGAAACGTCAGCGATTCGTTTCTGGCGGTACGCTTTATGAAACAATGAACAAGCTCGCGAAAGTTGGCTTTGTCAACGCCATTGGTGCAAGAGGAAGGAAGAATAGAAGGTTCACAATTACTCATGAGGGACGTCTAGCACTCTCTGCAATCGCGGGAATGCAGGGCCCAACGGCCATTGATACAGAGATTCAGAAGGCTGCGAAAGTTCTCCTGAAACATAAGAACTTCACAAGACTGTTACCTGCCCAAGAGAAGTTTCTGAGGGAGGTTGGGGCTGTTGATGGCAACCTCGTAATTCAGATGCCCCCCGGGTCCGGAAAGACCTTCCTCGCAATGATTGCCATTCTAATCAGGCTTCAAAGAGGAGTGAAATGTCTGTATCTTACTCCATATACTTCACTGAATACCCAGGTCATTGATGAATATCGAGAGTTGTTTGAGAACCTTGGATACTCTGTTGTAAGGCACGACGGGTCTCATAGAGCAACGGACTCAGATCTGCAAACCGCTGGGCTAATTGTGTCGGTCCTTGAGTCATCCCTCTCCGCTGTTCTTGAGGGAAAATCTTGGACTGATAGAATTGGACTTGCTGTGATTGACGAGCTTACCGAACTTGATTCTGCTGTAATCAGAAAAGAGCCACAGAATCTCGGAATGGATAGAAGCACCAAGCTTGACTGTCTAATCACTCAGTTGAAAGACAGCACGCAGCTAATCACATTGTCCTCGCGGTTTGGTAGGACGTGTGAGATTGCAGACTGGCTGGACGCCACTGTATTTAGACCAAGTGTTCGTCTGACTCCAGATGAGTTCATCGTGAGTGAAGAGGAAGAAGGCATGGTCATCGAGAGCAGTGATGGGACTCAGCGTAGGACCTTCAAGACAGATTCACACATCAATGCAATAATCGAACATATGGGAGACTACCAGGATCGTGCGGTGCTCATTGTTGTAGGAACACGTGACGCGGCCGAGGGAATAGCAGAATACATGGCTCGAGCACATCCAAGGACAATTTCAGAAACCACAATATCTCGGATACTGGGACCAGAGAAGGACTTGCCAGTAAGCTCAAGACTGATGAAGACTCTAGTCCATGGTGTTGCATTTCATCACGCAGGATTAGATGTCGATGTGCGTGAACGATTGGAGGGGAGTATCAAGAATGGAACGGTCAGGACGGTTGTGTCCACTACAGGTATCACATCAGGAATCAGCTTTCCATTTGATTGTGTCATGATTGCTTTTGGAACTGGGATGTACTTCTTGGTCTCTAGGTCTCGATACCTTCAGATTGCAGGGAGAATCGGAGAATATTATCTCTCGAAGCACGGTGGAAAGGTCTATCTGATGTATGATGGGCCAACGATGCAATTCAGAGATGTCGAAACACTCAAGGAAACACTTCTCCATCGACCCATAGACCCTCTTCGTCCAGGCGAGCTTCATCCAGC
>JBHLQS010000231.1:0-4247 GCA_048883405.1 Candidatus Thorarchaeota archaeon | reverse complement strand
GGACTATTCACCAGTGCGGTTTTCTCTGGTCGAATGAAGATTCCAAGGCACAGATTTCTAGTTCCTTACATTATCCTCGCAAGTATTTTCCTTCTTTGTTTCTTCTATTTTGACTCAGTCAATCTAATCGACTTTTTGCTTCAGAATTGGTTTTACGGAGTAATCGCTGGAGTCATTGTTGGGGTGATTCTCACCAGAAACGTCATGTCTCAGCCTTCTTCAACTAGCTCCAGTGACAGAAATCTGGCTGTGGACATTCTCTGGTTGGGAATAGCATATGGATTGATTGATTCTTTGCTTCTGAATGTAATGCCTGTTATTGCAGTTTGGAATGGATTCAGTCAGATCGGCCTTCTTTCTACATGGACTTGGCAAATATTGGCTGCAATACTTGGTCTGGGAGCAAGTCTCCTAGTTACTCTACTATATCATTTGGGATATACAGAGTTTAGGAACAGGAAAGTTGGTTTTGTGCTGATTGGAAACACTATCATTACACTGGCTTATTTGCTCAGTACAAACCCGCTTGGAGCGATACTGAGTCACATCATTATGCATATCGCAGCAGTAATCAGAGGTCCAGAAACAACAATTCAGTTGCCTCCTCACTATTTCTAACCTCATGAATCATTATCCTGTAGATCCATCGGTTGCGGGTTCAAATCCGGCCGTCCCGACCATTTCTCATTCTCTATATTAATTCTGAATCGACAATTGCCGATTTTCACAAATCTAATAAAAGCATCCGCCAAATAGATGTGGAAGAGTGTCATAAGTCAGCAGCGATGAGCGAATATTCCTTGGGCCTTCTAGAACAGATTGGTCCGGCTTTGGGTGTACTTGTTCACCGGGGCCACTGATGAAGTCCAAGATTGCGAGTTGGCTAATGAGGCATGAGCGTCATGCCATGGAGAGAATCCGAAAATCATACCCTAGACCCTACGAGGGTTGCCGTCCTAGGTGCAGGACACGCTGGCAGAGGCCTTGCCAGTTATCTCTCATTGCATGGATTAGATGTTTCTCTCTACAACCGGACAAAGAATCATGTCAAGGGAATCCTAGAAGCAAATGGGATTCATATGCAAGGCATTGTCGAAGCCTTTGCACCACTTCAGCTAGTCACTGATGACATGGCCTCTGCGATTGATGGCAGAAAGCTCCTCATTGTCACTGTTCCAGCCCAGGCACATGCATTCTTTGCTGAAACCATGGGCCCACACCTAGAGGAAGGTCAGACAGTGCTTCTAATGCCAGGCCGAACTGGAGGCGTCCTTGAGTTTGCAAAGATCTTGAGTGATAATTCGCACGGGGATGGCATTCTGTTGGGGGAGGCTCAGACGTTCAGTCTTGTGTCCAGAACCACTGGACCGGATTCTGTGCTAGTTTCTAAGGTCAAGAATTATGTTGAAGTAAGTGCATTTCCAGCGAGTCACAATCGTCAGCTTATGAATGCTCTCAATCAGCTTCCACTCACATTTAGGATGGTTGATGGTGTCATGGATACCAGCCTCAACAATGTAGGTGCAATGTTACACCCAACTCCCACCATTCTCTGTGCTGGTTTCTTGGAGTCAAAGAAAGGCGGATACAACCATTACCATGACGCCATCTCAAAGACTGTAGGAAAGCTTGTAGAACGAATGGATGCCGAAAGAATCAAGGTGTCACGACAGTTTGTGTTTCAACCCATTTCCCTTCTGGAATGGCTAAGAAACACTTACGATGCTGAAGGGAATACGTTGTGTAAATGTATTCGGAGCATTGACACCTACGACGAAGTAGGCAGTCCTTCCTCCTTGGACCATCGTTATGTATTGGAGGATGTGCCTACAGGTCTTGTACCCATTTCTCACTTCGGTAAACTAGCTGGGGTTGAAACCCCTGCTATAGATGCAGTAATCAACATGGCATGCCAGCTCTATGAGATTGATTTCTGGGAGAGTGGACGAAATCTTGAAACTCTGGGTTTAGAAGGACTTAGCCCCACTGAGGTTCGAGAATATGTCAGGACTGGGACCATACCTGATTCATATCCCAGCTTTCCTGACCATTGGGACCTTTACGGATTGGAGGTGGACGAGACATGAGAATCTTGGGCGCTGCCATTGGAAGCTGTGTCCATGTAGCAGGTGTTCTTAGATTCTTATCACTTGCAGAAAAAGAAGGACATGAAACTATCTTCTTAGGACCCACAACCCAAATTGAGGATCTAATAGACCAGACCAAGAGATACGACCCTGATGTTATTGGGGTGAGCTACCGACTCACCGCAGATAGTGCTGTGGGCCTTCTCGAGAACTTGAAAAAAGCTGTGATAGAAAGTGATCTGGAAAGAAAGAGATGGATTCTAGGTTGCACAGCACCTGTCAAGTCCATTGCAGAACGAACTGGACTGTTTGAAGCAATATTCACTGGCTTTTCTACTGATGAAGATTCACTAGCCTTTCTCAGAGGTCATTCGCACATAGAAACAGACGAGAAGCATCCTCAAGACCTGATGACACGAATAGCTATGAAGAGCCCAATCCCCCTTATTCGGCATCATTTCGGTCTACCATCACTAGAAGAAACAGTTGATGGGGTGGCAAGGATAGCAGAGGCTTCAGTTCTGGATGTGATCTCAATTGGACCAGATCAGAATGCCCAAGAGTCTTTCTTCCGTCCGGATGAGATGAATGAATTCCTTGTAGGCGATGCAGGAGTCCCACTTAGAAAAGCTGAAGACCTACAGAAACTCTTCCAAGCCTCTCGAAGGGGCAATTATCCGCTCTTGAGATGCTACAGTGGTACTCGTGACTTGCTGTCTTGGGCAAAGATGTTGAGGAACACCATAAACAATGCTTGGTGTGCTACGCCTCTGATGTGGTATAGCGAACTAGATGGAAGAAGCAAAAGACCCCTTGAACAAGCAATTCGAGAGAACCAAGAGAATCATAGATGGCACGCGAAACATGATATCCCTCTCGAAATCAACGAGTCCCACCACTGGAGCTTGAGAAATGCCCATGATACCATTGCAGTTGCTATGGCATTTCTGTCAGCCTATAATGCTAAATCAATCGGCATTAGACACTATGTTTCGCAGTATATGTTGAACACCCCGCTTGGAACTTCTCCCAAGATGGACCTTGCCAAGATGCTTGCGAAAATAGAGCTGATTGAGTCATTACATGATCACAGTTTTCTTTCACTAAGGCAAGTCAGACCAGGTCTCTTTTCATATCCCCCAGACCTAGACTCAGGCAAGGGCCAACTTGCATCTTCAATCTATACAGGAATGATGTTGAAACCCCATATAGTGCATGTAGTCGGATTCTGTGAGGCAGACCATGTTGCGACTGCAGAAGAGATCGTTGAGAGCTGCAGGATTGCACGACGGGTCATTCATGACTGTCTTCTTGGGACCATGAATCCATTAGATGACAAAGAAGTCCTAGGAAGAAAGAAAGAACTCGTTGAGGAAGCCAAAGTGCTTATCGCCGCTATCAATTTACTTGGTGATGAATCCTCATCCAACTCTCTAGTTGAACCCATAACATACGTGCGGGCAGTCGAATTAGGCGTTTTGGATGCCCCACATTTGAGAAACAATCGCATTGCAAAGGGACAGCTCAGAACCAGCATGATTCATGGTGCATGTTTTGCCATAGACCCCAATTCAGGGGCTCCAATTGATGAGAATACTAGACTAAGACAACTTGGCATTGAAATAGAACTTAAGCGTGCATTGAGCCTACCTTGTTTCAACAGATTCTGATGATCATATTTGAATCATATGAAGACGAGTAGATTCTCCGGGCTGTAGTTTCATCGGTTGCCGGTTCAAATCCATCCGTCCCGACCATTTCTTCTATCCAGCATATTATCAGCTAAGGGCACATTAATAGGGAAGGATAATCTCAATGCGATTACAACCAGCTATTAAGAGATGTATTCAATATGGCTTCTAAAGAACTGATTGAGATGATGAACAAAGCAATCTCTATGGAGATACAGGTGAGCATTCAATACATGTGGCAGCACGTGAAAATCTATGGATTCAACCATCTAGCCGTAGCTGATGAGCTGAAGAAAGTCGCGATTGAAGAGATGGCGCATGCGGAAGATATTGCTGAACGTGTTGACTATCTTGGAGGCGATCCTACCACGAAACCTGCTCCAATCACCCTAGGAAAGACTCCTGAAGAGATGATCTCACTGGACATGAAGGCTGAAGAAGACACGATTGCATTCTACAAGACCATTAT
>JBHLQS010000230.1:0-4265 GCA_048883405.1 Candidatus Thorarchaeota archaeon | reverse complement strand
GATGACATTGATTGCCTCTATACTGTGGATCGAGACACTACTGGGAACTGGACTGAGAATGAGGGCTTTGTCACGGATCTTTTCAAGCAGCTTCCGGACATAGACCCTAAAACCACCACTGCAGTTGTCTGTGGTCCTCCTGTGATGTATAGAAATGTGATCAAGGAATTGCTTAAGCTGAAGATACCCAAGAATATGATTCAGATGACGCTTGAGAGAAGGATGAGGTGTGGTGTTGGCAAATGTGGCCATTGCGTCCTTGACCACATCTACACCTGTATTGACGGCCCCGTATTCACGTACTGGGACACGCTTCACTTCAGGGAGTTGATTTGAAATGTCGACCATACCCAAGGAGCGGATAGGGAAACCAAGAATTGGAATCTATGGTTTCACGGGTTGTGCGGGAGATCAGCTACTAATCATCCACACAGAAAATCAAATCCTAAACTTATTCAACGCGGTAGAAGTTCAGTCCTTTGTTATGGCATCTTCCAACCCAATCGAAGGCGAATTGGATATTGCGTTTATCGAGGGGAGCATTAGCACAGAAAGTGAACGAGAGCATATCAAAGAGATTAGGGAACGGGCTAAGATCGTTGTGGCAATAGGAAACTGCGCTGTGGCAGGGGGACCGCAGGCAATGTTCGCACTGGATGATGGTTTCGCTGAGCGGATAAAGCAAGTCTATGGCCAAGTGAAATTCCTGACAAACCCGATTGAAGCAACTCCCATAGATGAAGTCATTACAGTGGATTATTACCTCCCTGGATGTCCTATAAGCCAGCCTCAGACCATGGCTCTGATTGGGAGATTGATTCATGCTGCTGAACCAGAGGACATCACAACCCCGGTCTGTCTAGAGTGTAAACTCAATGAGAATCGTTGTCTTCTACTTGACAAGAGATTCTGTCTAGGGGCAGTAACAATGGGAGGATGCGGGGCAGCCTGCCCCAATCATGGATTGCCTTGTGTTGGCTGTTGGGGGCCAAACAAGGATGGCAATTTCTCGGAGCTATTCAAACTGCTTGCGAGCTTCGGAATTTCCTATGACGAAGTGAAACGGCGAATCAGGAACTATGGAGGGCATAAGATTCTGAAGTATATCGAAGACATTAAGGAAATCAAGGAGTGATTCCATGACCAAGAGCAATATAATAAACATCAAACCTTTAGCAAGGGTAGAGGGGAGTGGTGGTATCAGAGTGGAGATTTCAGACAACAAGATATCGAATGTTGAGGTCCAGATACTAGAAGGACCACGTCTCTTCGAAACCTTGGTCATTGGAAAGACACCTGAAGAGAACCTGAGTCTTGTTCCACGGATATGCGCCATCTGCAACCTTTCTCACAAATATGCGAGCTTGCGCGCACTAGAGAAGGCACTTGATGTCGAAGTACCTCAGACAACGAATATCTTCCGCCATCTAATGCACCACGGCGAGATATTGGAGAGCCACAGTCTTCACCTCTATTTCCTTGCTCTCCCAGATTTCTTTGGATTCGACAACGCCGTCGAAATGGCAGTGGATCATGGTCCCGTCGTGACAAAGGCGCTGGAGATGAAAGCATTCGGTAACAAAGTCATGAGAATGATGGGAGGTAGAATGATTCATGGAGAGAATCCAATCCTTGGAGGATTTGGCAGACTTCCTGACAAGAAGACACTTCTCCAAATCAAAGAAGAAGCCAGAGAACTCCTCCCTTTTGCGATTGATACCATTGATATCCTTGCTGGACTTGAGATTCCAGATTATATGGAGAGGGATACACAGTTTCTATGCTGCAAGCCGCCACATGATGGCTACGACTACTATGGAGATGCCCTCATCACCTCAGATGGACTTGAGCATCCCGTTGAGGACTATAAGAGCATCATAGAGGAGCGTGTCGTTAGTCACAGCTTCGCTAAACGTAGTCTTTACAAGGAGCGCCCATTTTCAGTGGGAGCGCTTGCGCGTGTACTCCTTCTTGGGGACCGACTGAAGGGTGAAGCTAAGAAGGCATACAAGAAGCTCTACAACGAGAGATGGCACCGGAATCCACTGTATAACAACCACGCCCAAGCCATAGAGCAAATCTTCTCCATAGAGTCAGTGATTGAAATAATCGATGAACTGCTTGAGATGGAGGAACCTAAGGTAGCCACACCAAGACGGGACAGCGGTACTGGCACAGGTGCTGTGGAGGCTCCTAGAGGAACCCTCATTCATCATTACATGATTAAGGATGGAAAGACCGCCTACGCAGACTACATCACACCCACAGCTATGTTCCTCGATGACATTGAAGCGTTTATACTCAAAGGCGGTGAGAAACTTCTCTCGACCGGGATGACTGAGAATATTGAGCTTCAGTTTGAGATGATTGCACGATCTTATGACCCATGTATCAGCTGCAGCGCACATCTGGTGACAGTTGAGTACAAATGATTTGCTCAACATTGGGGCTAGAGATGAGCCTCTAGCCAGCTGAACATATCGTCCATGAACTCCTCGCCACCAGGGTCCTCGAAGGGTTCGTGATAGAGGCCGGGATACATCTTGAAGGTCTTGTCATTAGAGGCTATATTCTCGAAGAACTCCTTGTTCTTTTCTGGAATCAGTATAAGGTCATCTTCACTCTGTTGCAGAATCACCGGTATCGTAATTCTATTCGCCATGTTAAAGCCCTCCTCCCGAGCCTTGAGACCTTCAGCCCCAAACCTCGGGGTACATGTGGTTATCCGCAATGGATCCTCCTTGTTTCGCTTCACCACTTCAGGGTTCCTTGAGATGAGATCGAGGTTCAGCCCCATATCGAACCTCCTCTTCACATTCACCCCAGACAATAAGCCAGCTATCGCTCTCGTAGCTTTTCCCATCTCCAGTCGTTCTGATACAGCAGGACAGGGAATGAGAATCCCATCCAGTTGGTCCGGATACTTCACAGCATAGTGCACAGTGACCAATCCTCCAAATGAGTGGCCATACATGAATGTCTTCAATCCCTCAAAGCGGTCTTTCATCTGCGCCACGAAGCTATTCACATCCTCTATTATCTCACCAAAGCTCTCGACATGTCCCTTGATTCCATCATAATGACCAAAGCCTCTCAGATCAGGTGCCATGAATGCATACCCTCTATTGGCATATAATTCACCAACGAAAGATATTAGGCCACTGTGAGAGCCAAGACCATGGATCCCAATCACTAATGCGCGAGGCTCTCCATCAGCAAGCCATCCACGCATGAACATCCTCTTCCCGTCGTATCCGATATATTCTCCTTCCTCAGTTTTCATCGTTGGCACCCATTCAGGATAGACATGACTCACTCTTTACATTACCGGACAGTCATACAGGGCATATGCCACGCACACAAACATAGTCATGGCAAACAGCTTTTCTCATTAGCCTTTCCAAATATCGGGCGCCCAATATATTTATAAGTATTGGGTGTCCGATATATTTTCGTAGTGTCAGATATTGAAAAGAGATAGTCTAGTACAGGATCAATTCTCGCCGGCCAGCTTCTACCAGAGAGCCTTGGGCCTCGGTGAACTGAATTTGGCGGCTCGGCGATTTATCTTGAGGGCTACTTGTCTAATGCTCGCTTATGGTTTTGCTGTAATGCTAACAAACACCTTTCTAATTCTTCAAGGATTGAAGTTTGTTACACTCACTGAACTGTCTATGATACTGGCAGCTCAATTAGCAATTCAAGCAATTGCAAGCTATCCCGCGGGTGCTATTGGAGATTGGATAGGACAAAGATGGGTTCTCTTCATCGCCGCGGTTTCCTATGGAATTGGGTTCATAATTCTTGGGTACGCATTTGACTTCATTACAGTATTAGTAGCCTTTGCACTTATTGCGGCAGCATTGAGTTTGGAGTCTGGAACCTTCATCGCATGGTTTGATAATAACTACAAACTATATGCCACGGAAGACAGGGACAGAAGAATATATTCTCAGTTCTATGGCAAGTATACGATGTTTAATGAAACTCTGACTGCTGCGTCATTCATTCTTGGAGGATTCCTCCTTGTGTTCATCGATAGGCGGCTCCTGTTCATCATTCAAGGCTGTCTCATGATTATGGTTTCTGTATTGCTATTGAGATTCATTCGCGATCATAAGGACCTCAAACGTGGGAAACTTGACATCCATGTGTATTTGAGATATCTAAGAGGCGGGGTAGCCACAGTAGTCCAGAATAGAACTCTTAGGTTGATGGTATTAGGCATCATGATCTCTGGAGCTGGTTGGGCCATCTGGGGAGGC